>CACYDY010000123.1 GCA_902773245.1 uncultured Ruminococcus sp. | reverse complement strand
GAAGATCGACCGCTGCGAGGACAAACCCTCGTCTAATGATATCCCGTATCTTGAGCTGTGGAGAGATCAGTGGCAGGAGCCGGATTTTGATGAGATAATTTTGGGGTGGAGACAGTAGAGTTTTTTGGGGAAGATTAGTTTTTGCTGCTTTGATAAAGGATGAGATTATTATGTATTACCACGACACAACAGAAATCGACTTCGACAACCTCCGCAGCGACCTGCTCGATTATTTCGGAACGGCGGCGTTCTCGATCGAACCGCTTGCAATGGCTGACGTTGCTCGTGTGGAAAACGCAGACGAGGACGAGCTTGCTCAAATAGCGCGGGAGTGCCGGTGGGATCTGAGGAAGTATTGCGAATAACGAAAGAGAGGCATAAAAAATGGGTTTTTTAATTGAAAACGGTGTGTTGGAAAAGTACACAGAAGAACCAGGCGTAACAGAGGTCGTTGTGCCCGATGGCGTGACGGAGATTCTATTTTGGGCTTTTCATGACTGCACATCGCTCACGAGTATAACTATACCGGACAGCTTGACGGAGATCGGCTTTTGTGCTTTTGAAGGCTGCACATTGCTCACAAGCATAATTATCCCGAATAGTGTGACGAAGATCGGCAAAGAAACTTTTAAAGACTGCACCTCGCTCACAAGCATAACGCTCCCGGACGGCGTGAAGGAGATTGGCGGCAATGCATTTTCCGGAACACCTTGGCTTGAAAACTTCCCAAACGATTTTGTAATTGTGGGTGATTCACTTCTCATCAAATACAAGGGTTCGGATAAATCTGTAACTGTCGCTGACAGCGTGACGGAGATCGGCAATTATGCTTTTTCGGATTGCAAGAAGCTTACAAGAATAACGCTCCCGAACAGCGTAACAAAGATTGGTGATCATGCTTTTATGGATTGCAAAAAGCTCACAAGTATAACGCTCCCGGACAGCGTGACGGAAATCGGCGACGGTGCTTTTTACAACTGCAGCTCGCTCACAAGCATAACGCTCCCGGACAGCGTGACGGAAATCGACTGGTATGCTTTTTCGAATTGCAAAAAGCTCAAAAGCATAACTATCCCTGATGGCGTGACAAAGATCGGCTATCATGCTTTTTCGGATTGCAAAAAGCTTGCATGCATAACGCTCCCAAACAGCTTAACGGAGATCGGAGAGGCGGCTTTTGAAGACTGCACATCGCTCAAGAGCATAACTCTCCCCGACAGCTTAAAGGAGATTGATAGAAGTGCTTTTTCCGGCTGTAGCTCGCTCGAAAAGCTTACAATTTTTGGCTGTACGGTAAACAACAGTTTTTGGAACTGGGAAAAGGTACAACTATCTGAAATAAAGTCTATGCTTGACAAAAAAGAGTATAATGTCACGATGGATCACCCCACAAAGTATATGTTCGTAACACAGGTGCTTCTCAACACGGACCAACCTGAAGCGGCGGCGTATGTCAAGAAGAATTTCACGAAGTTTGCGCAGTTCTCCATTGACCGAAACCGCATGGATGAGCTGAAAAAGTATGTGGAGTTTGGCTTCTTTACAAAAGCGAACATCGGAAAGCACACTCTTTATGCGATGAATTGTGAAAAGAAAAACAAAGAGATCATTCTCTATCTGCTCTCCGTAAAGGATTCTTTGGGCGGCTTCAAGCTTGAAGAGATAGACAAGTATATAGAGCTTTCACTCAATGATGTGGAGCTTACCTCTGCAACGCTTGAATACAAAAACAAGTATTTCACAAGCGAACAGGTACAAGCCGCCGAGACCGATAAGATCGACAAAGAGCTTGGCTTTAAGGAACGCACCGCAGCGGACTGGAAGAAAATATACGCCTACGAGATCAAGGACGGAGAAGTCACGATCACCGCGTACAAGGGCAGCGACCTTGATGTTATCGTACCCGATTCTATCTGTGGCAAGCCCGTTACGGCGATTGGCGATATGGCTTTTTCACTGAACAAGCCGAGACTCAAAAAGGAAGTCAAGGAAACGCTGCTTAAGTTAAAGTCGGTGTACATAGGACAGAATATCAAAACCTTTGGAGATGATATTTTTGTCGGCTGTTTATCTTTGAAAACGGTGACTCTTTTTGAAAAGACGGTTGAGCTTTCAAATTTCGGAAAGTATAACAGCAGCCCGATAAAATGGATACCGCTTAATATTGATTTTAAGAAAAGAACAATGCTTATTATTGCCGAGAAGCCTGTTTGCGATAAGCCATATAACGAAGAGTTCACCGCTGTAACGTGGGAGAGGTGTACGCTCCGCAAGTGGCTCAACGAGGACTTTTATTCTTCATTTACCGATGAAGAAAAGGCAATGATAATTGATACAACGGTTGTTAACAGAGACAACAAAAAATACGGTACAAAAGGCGGTAACGACACGACAGATAAGATATTCCTGCTCAGCATTGAAGAAGCCGAGAAGCAGTTTGCAAACGATGCTTCACGAGCTGTAGGATCGTGGTGGTGGCTGCGGTCGCCAGGCTATAGTCAGAACTATGCAGCGGGTGTCGACGACGACGGGTCGCTCTATCTTCATGGTCACGATGTGCGCTTTGTTCGCGATGTTTGTCCCGCTTTGAATCTGAAATTTTAAAGCCTTAAATCAAAACAAATCTTCTCCCGAAGGGCGGACGGCGAATTTTTATACAGCTATGAATAAAATGGAGGAACACAATGACAGAACAAATACCTGAAAATATGTTGAAGTATTTCAACTACAAAGAACAGATGGGCAGACTGAAAAAGGCGTTGATACATGAGTTTTACCTTGAAGCGATATTTATTGAATACGCCGTGATGGAAGACAGAACAGCGGCAATACTCCGATATGAAAACAACGAGTGCAAGTCTGCTAATATCGGAAAAAAGCTCAACAAGATCAGAACGATTTCGAGGGATAAGAAAGCGCTCCCCGGCAGATACTTTGACGATGAACTGATTGACAGGATTTTC
>CACYDY010000122.1 GCA_902773245.1 uncultured Ruminococcus sp. | reverse complement strand
GCTGCCCTTGCAACCTGCCCGCTTTTTGAAAAAAGCGGGGCAAAAACTTTAACTGTGCACTAAAGAACTTATGTTAGTGCATATGGGACTGCGTCCCCGAACCCCTTTTTTCAATAACATCAACTTAAGCAGTGGCAGCTCTACAGAGTTAGGTTTTGAAAAACAAAGAGAGCCATATCAAGGCGGTCGGCGAACAGACTTCGCCTTGATTCGTTTGTGTCCGACCAAAATTTAAAGGCCTTGCCAATTTCATGACAAAGCCTTTATTCTCACACTACAACTCTTCCGTCGCTTATTTTGATTTTTCTTTTTGCCATATTAGCAACCTTATCGTCATGGGTAATCAGAATAACCGTTTTTCCGATATCGTTCAATCGTGTCAGCGCTTCAAGAACTATCTCCCCCGACGCAGAATCGAGATTTCCCGTCGGCTCATCTGCAAGTATTATCGGGGGCTTCGCCGCAATCGCTCTTGCTATCGCCACTCTCTGCTGCTGTCCGCCCGAAAGCTCATACGGCTTGTGGGTCATTCTCTTTTCAAGACCTACCATTTTAAGCGCCTTTCTTGCAAGCTCCCTTCGCTGCTTTGGCGGTACTCCGCGGTATATAAGCGGCAGCTGTACATTCTCCGCAGCGTTCAGCGCATGTATCAGATTAAAACCCTGAAAAATAAAACCTATCTCTCTGTTTCGTATATATGCCTGCTTTTTCTCGCTCATTTTCATAACGTCATCGCCCAAAAGCTCATATCTCCCCGTTGAAGGAACATCAAGACACCCGATTATATTCATCAATGTAGATTTTCCCGAACCGCTGCTCCCCGTTACCGCAACAAGTTCCCCCTTGTCTATTGTCAGTGAAACGTCTTTCAGTACATGAACGCTTTTTCCGGAATAATATTTGTTTACATTTGAAAGTTCTATCAAATGATTCAATTAAATCACCCCTTTTTATAAGTTTATTATCGACAATTCGGAAAATATAATGTATAATAATATTAAAAATTTGTTTCAAAAGCGTTTTTGTGCTTTTAAAACATTATTATCACTTTCCCGAAAGGAGATTTTATATGTTGGAAGAAAAATGGAGTCATCTCAAAAGCGGCACGGATATCAGAGGCGTTGCAAGCGAGGGCGTTGAGGGCGAAAACGTTAACCTTACGCTCGATGTCTGCAAGGCTATCGTTAATGCTTTTGCAGTTTGGCTTTCCAATAAGGTTGGCAAGGATTATTCTCAGCTTGTGGTGTCGGTCGGAAGAGATTCCAGAATTTCAGGCCCCGCTATTTCCAAAACCGCTGCGGACACCTTGTCGGACTGCGGAATTACCGTTCTCGACTGCGGACTTGCTTCTACTCCGTCAATGTTTATGACTACTATTGATCTCGAATGTGACGGCGCTGTTATGATAACCGCAAGTCACCACCCGTTCAACCGCAACGGTCTTAAATTTTTTACCCGTGACGGCGGACTTGAAAGCGAGGATATTACTTCGCTTCTTACGCTTGCTCAACAGGACAAGATCCCCGATTCAAATTCAAAGGGCGAAATCAGACCCACTGACTATATGACAGACTATTCCGCCCGTTTGAGAGATATTATTAAAACAGAGGTAAATGCGGACAACTATGAAAAACCGCTTGACGGCTTTAAGATCGTTGTCGACGCCGGAAACGGCGCAGGCGGCTTTTATGCCGAAAAGGTTCTTGCTCCCCTCGGCGCCGATACCCGTGGAAGCCGATATCTCGATCCCGACGGAATGTTCCCCAACCATGTGCCCAACCCCGAGAACGCTCAGGCTATGAAATCGATCTGTGAAGCGGTTCTCGAAAACAATGCCGATCTCGGAGTTATTTTCGACACAGACGTTGACCGCGGCGGCGCTGTTGACAGCAGCGGAAACGAAATCAACCGCAACCGACTTGTCGCAGTTGCTTCGGCGATCGCTCTCGAAGGCAACGACGGCGGAACGATCGTAACCGACTCGATAACGTCCGACGGCTTGAAGGAATTTATTGAAACAACTCTCCTTGGCAAACATCACCGTTTCAAGCGCGGATACAAAAATGTGATCAACGAAGCTATCCGCCTTAACAGCGAGGGCATAAACTGTCCGCTTGCCATTGAAACGTCGGGTCACGCCGCTATGCGTGAGAACTATTTTCTCGATGACGGCGCTTATCTTTGCACTAAGATAATTATTAAAGCCGCCAAGCTCAGACAAGAGGGCAAAACACTTGAGGACTATGTTTCTCAGCTTAAAGAAGCAAAAGAAGAAAAGGAAGTCCGCTACAAAATCAATGAACACGATTTCCGCAAATACGGCGAAAGTGTTATTGACAAGCTCAACCAATATGCGCTTACACAAGAGGGCTGGAGTCTTGCAGATGACAGCCGTGAGGGAGTCAGAGTGTCCCTCGACCAAAATCACGGAAACGGCTGGTTCTTGTTAAGACTTAGCGTTCATGACCCTATTATGCCGCTTAATATTGAAAGCAACGACGAGGGCGGCGTTAACGTTATTTTGGAACAGGTTGAAGAATTTATCAAAACGTGTGACAAATTGTCGGTTTGATAAATTTTGCGGCATTTTTAAAGAAGAAGGGAAAAGAATATGGAAGCAAAACGTATTGTAGTCAAGGTCGGCACATCAACTCTCACTCATGAAAGCGGAAGACTGAATCTTCGAAGAGTCGAGCAGCTTGTTAAGGTTCTTTGCGACCTCAGCAATTCGGGAAAAGAAGTCGTTCTCGTAAGCTCGGGCGCTATCGGAGTCGGAGTCGGAAAACTCGGACTGAAAAAACGTCCCAAGGAAAACAAAGACAAACAGGCTGTGGCTGCCGTTGGGCAGTGCGAGCTGATGTTTATTTATGACAAGCTTTTCGGAGAATACAACCACAACATAGCGCAGATCCTGCTCACAAAATATGCCGTTGACACCGATTACAAAAAGCAAAACGTTGTCAACACAATGGAAACTCTCATTGAAATGGGAATAATTCCTATCGTAAACGAAAACGATACCTGCGCAATTGATGAGCTTGAAGGAGAGAACTTCGGCGACAACGACAGCCTTTCCGCTATTGTAGCCGAAATTGTCAACGCTGACCTGCTGATAATGCTGACCGACATTGACGGCTTGTACACAAGCAATCCGAGAAATGATTCGAATGCGGAAAAAATTGCCGTCGTTGAGGAGATTACAGACGAAATCCGCACAATGGCAGGCGGTTCCGGCTCAAACAGAGGCACGGGAGGAATGATCACAAAAATTACCGCCGCAGAATATGCTACGTCCCTCGGAATTGAGTGCTGTATTATGAACGGCGAAGAACCAAAAAGACTTTATGACTTTTTTGACGGAAAGCAGATCGGAACTGTCTTTAAAGCCAAGCGCTGATAAAGTTATAGTAACGACATTAATTTTTGCTCAATCAGAGTTTTTATAAACCCTAACTTTGTTTTTTTAGGGGACGCTAAGGTGTTTCGCCGGCGGCACGACGGCGAACAAAGGCCCTGCCTTTGGAAACCGCCCGCTTTTTGAAAAAAGCGGGGCAAAAACTTTAATTGTCCTTTTTCAAGCTTTTTTGTGCAATTTTAGAAATTGCTTATTTAAAGTACAAAATAAAAACACTACTATGAGGTGATCAAAATGACAACATTGGAACAAATGGGGCAAAACGCAAAACAAGCCGCTCGTTTTCTGCTTACGGCAGGCGAACTCAAAAACAAAGCTTTGCTCGCTATTGCGGACGCTCTTATTGAAAATGCGGACAAAATCGTTGATGCAAATAACATCGACATCAAAATCGCACGTGAAAACGGTACAAGAGAATCTCTTATCGACCGTCTGACTCTCACTAAGGCTCGTATAGAGGGCATGGCTGACGGAGTTCGTCAGGTTGCGGCTTTGCAGGACCCGACGGGCGTTGTTCTCAGCGGCTCGACACGTCCGAACGGTCTTAAAATCGAAAAAGTCAGAGTTCCTATGGGAGTTATCGGAATAATTTATGAAGCCCGTCCCAACGTAACCTCCGACGCTGCTGCGCTCTGCCTTAAATCGGGAAACGCAGTTATCCTTAGAGGCGGCAAGGAAGCTATCAACTCCAACAAGTGCATAGCCGACATCATGAGAAACGCCATAGAAAAAGCAGGTTTGCCAAAGGACTGTATCGCTCTCGTTGAGGACACTTCAAGAGCTTCTTCTGTCGAGCTTATGCAGCTTTCGGATTATCTTGACGTTCTCATTCCGAGAGGTTCGGCAAGCCTAATTAATGCGGTTGTTCAGAACTCTAAAGTACCCGTAATAGAAACGGGAGTCGGAAACTGCCACGTTTACGTTGACGACAGCGCAGACATAAACATGGCGTCCGAAATCATTTTTAACGCAAAAACATCTCGTCCGTCCGTATGCAACGCTATCGAAACTATTCTTGTTCACAAGGATATAGCAGAAAAAGCCTTGCCTGTTATTAAGGCAAGACTTGACGAAAAAAATGTTACGCTCCGCTGCTGCGAACGCTCCGCAAAAATTCTCAGCGGTGTTGAAAATGCCGCCGAGGACGACTGGTACACCGAATACGGCGACTATATTCTTGCGGTTAAAATCGTCGACAGCATTGACGAAGCCATCGCTCACATAGCAAAATACAGCTCGGGTCACAGCGAGTGTATCGTTACAAGCGACTATGCAAATTCGCAAAAATTCACCGATGAGGTCGATTCGGCTGCGGTTTATGTAAATGCGTCCACACGATTCACCGACGGCGGAGAGTTTGGTCTTGGCGCAGAAATCGGTATTTCCACACAAAAGCTCCACGCAAGAGGCCCCATGGGACTTAACGAGCTGACTTCAATGAAGTTTGTTATCCGTGGAAACGGTCAGGTCAGATAATTATTATCAATTAAATAATGAGATACATCAAGGCAAGCAACAGTGAGGAGCTTGCCTTTTCTTCATTCAAAAGCGCTATCAGCAGGATTATGAGCGTTTTTTCTTTGTCGGCAAAAAACGACTCCAGCGGGTCTTTTCGGCGAAACGTTTTCGAAATCGCCGAATCGTCCGATTTTTCATCGGCGCTGTCGTTTTTTTGGTTTGACATATTTTGATTTGCTCCGGAACCCGACGTGTCGGCGGCGGTTATTTTAGGTTTCGACTGACTTTGTGAATTGTTCTGAATGTACTTCACGTTGGGATTGTATCCGCTTTGGGGAAAAGGCGGCGACCGCCTGCTATACATCTCTCGAGCCTGATTGACAGCTTCAGCCTGCATTTTTTCCTTGTCGTTCATTTCGCCACCCCTTTGTTAGAAAAAATTCATGATACCCTGATTTTTTAAATAGGGTATAACTCTGATTATTCTCAGAATTTTGACAGCTTCTTCAAGCTTCTCCTGACGTCTGGGGCTTAAAAAAGGTTTTATCGCCCGAAGCAGCTTTATTGTGTCGTCGTCTTGCTTTAATTCGTTGATAAGCGGTATGAATTTCATAGCCGTCTGCAAGCCCTCCGCCCCAAGCAAATCAAATGCATTTTGGGAATTATTCGCTATCGCAGATTGATTTGGAGATGTGTTGTTATAATTTGAAGCATCATTGCCGTTCTCTTTCGTGTCAGCGGACTGCCCGAACAGTCCGCTTAAATTTTTGATTTGCTCCATCATTTCGGGATTGCCTAATATCTGATTTATCTGAGAAGTCAAGTCATTCATTTTTTGAAAGACTCCTTAACAATGCCTGAGCCTGCGGCGAATTCAACAGCTTTTTGGCGGCATTCTCGTCGGCTAAGATGTTTTGTATTCTTTGAGCCTGCGACGGCGTCATCTGCGACAAAAGCTTTTGAACATTTCCGTTCTGCGCCGCCTGTTTGAGTTCGTCGGGCGATGTTTTGAGCGTGCGGCTTGCAGTATTTAACAGATTATCAATCTGAGGATTCTCGGGCTTTTGCTCGGCGGTTTGAGTATTCTGCGGTGTTGAGGGCGATTGTTTGAACCGTGGATCTGAACGATTGGTGTTATTGTTTTGTTTGTAATAGTTATTGGCATGACGGGTGTTACTCTGTGAAGAATTTGAGTTTGCGGGACAGCTTTGCTCGCTCGGGTGTGCCTGCGACGGCTGTGCGGCGGAGCTGTTACGCTGAGATTGATTCATTCTTTGACGCTGTCCGTTGTTGTTTCTTGATGAGAATTTTCCG
Organism: uncultured Ruminococcus sp.; assembly: GCA_902773245.1. Lineage (GTDB taxonomy): Bacteria > Bacillota > Clostridia > Oscillospirales > Acutalibacteraceae > RUG592. The sequence continues at coordinate 1,417 of CACYDY010000122.1, read as the reverse complement.
TTATAATTATTCATGATGTCCCCCTTTTGGGCAATGTTATCGGTCGGTTTCCGTTTGTTACCAGGCATTTGAGGCGTTGCTTTTTATACTAAAAATCCAAAAGATTTACCATTTGAAAGTTTCGCAGGGGCCTTTACAAAGGCTTGAGGTTTCCAAAGGCAGAGCCGGTGACGGCAAAGCCTAATCCCTTTAGGGAGTCCCTGACGGAACAAATCGGAAAAGATCGATAAAGTTTCCTCAGCGAAACCGAATAAACTATAAATCAAAGCAATCATGAAAATGATACCTTTTGGTAAAAATCAAAGCAGGCAACAGCGCAGCGAATTGCCGGTCGGAGAAAGAAAAGTGCTAAATCTTAACCCTTTTGAGTATAAGAACAAATTCTGACGCAGGCGGCGCAGTCACCCTGATCAAAAATCAAGGGTGCGTATTTGCTGTCCGCCGATAACACTGCATTTTTCTCATTACACTACATTGTATGCAAAAAACTCAAAATGTATAACCCGCAAATGCATTTGCACAACAAAAAAAGACCGCCTCAGCGGTCTCCTTTTGGGTCTAACATCTAACATCAAAATTACAAGGAAATAGCAAAATTAATTACTTCTCAACGACTGCGTCGCCTGTGTCGCCAAGCAAGTTGAATCTGAAAAGCTTACTCTCATCATCGGGATTCTCAGCGATGATATAAGCCTCTGCGATCTTACCGCCCTCAATAAGCTGGGTCAAACCTACGAGCTGGCAAAGCTTGCTCTTGAGGTTGAGGTGATCGCCCTCTTTTGTTACCAAGTATACATTACCTTCGCAAGTGTCAAGCACGGCAAGGAATGCTGTAACATCAATGTCATGTAATTCAAGAATCGGTGTCATAAATTATTCCTCCTTAAACGATTCGTGCCTACTTTGGATTTTCATCTCATTTCGGATGTACTGCAGGTTGTTTTTCCTTTCTCTCAACCTGTAATTTTATTATAACACATTTTATGTAAATGTCAACAAAAAAATGAAATTTTATTTGTGCAAGGGGCATAGGTGATTGTCAAATATATAGAAATTTTAGATTCGTTTTTGTGCATATTAACGGCGATTATTCTGATTTGGAAAAAAATAGTTACAAAATCGCACCATCTTTTTATTCAATAACTCAAAAACAAAATTAAACGGGCAAATTCTTTTGTTACTTTCGCCGTTTTTAAATTCCTGCTGCCAACGGCAGACGAAATACGCATACTTGCTTTTTTGTGTACGGCAGCTTTCTCTTCTGTGTCAAAATCACTCTGCTCGTAAGTTGTGGATAGTGATTATTTATAGTAAACGACATTTCAAATTGCCTAAATTATTAGCGATGCGAAGCTTATTAAAGTTTCGCAGGGGCCTTTTCAAAGGTGCCCCAAGGGCACTTCCGTTGGGCGCCCGC
>CACYDY010000121.1 GCA_902773245.1 uncultured Ruminococcus sp. | reverse complement strand
TTTTGCGTGATAATGCTGTTTGCATTTTGGGGAAACAAATCGTTTATGAAAACAATTTCCGCATTAAGAGCGACTGCATTCGGAAGACTTTTTACAGCGGCAGCTGCGGTTGTTTTCGTTCTTGGAGTTGTTTATGTAATATTTTTAACCGGATTGATAATTTCTGCCGACAAAACAAAGCCCGAGTCCGACTGCACTGTGATAGTTCTTGGCTGTCAGGTCAGAGGAGATCGCCCGTCGCTCATGCTGATGGAACGAATTGAAAGCGCGTGTGATTTCATGAAAGAAAATCCCGATGTAGTGTGCATAGTTACAGGCGGAAAGGGTGACGACGAACACATCAGCGAAGCAGAGTGTATGTATGAGAATCTTGTAAAACTGGGAATATCTCCCGATCGTATTTACAAAGAGGACAAAGCAGTCAACACGGTTGAGAATATAGCGTTCAGCAAGAAAATTATCGAACAAAACGGACTAAGCAAAAACACTGCGATCGTTACGGATATTTTTCATGAATACCGTGCTTCAAAAATAGTAAAGAAAGCACAACTGAACTACGGAAGTGTTCCTGCCGAATGTGAGTGGTACTTGCTGCCCACATTTTACGTGCGTGAGCTTATCGCAATAACGGCAACGTTTGTAGGACTTGCATAGAAAGCTTGCTTTATATTTTTGAATAATAAATTTACAAACATTGTATTATATCTCAAAAAAAAAAAACGACCCAGACATCTCGGGTCGTTTTTGTATAATTACTGTTTATCCGGTTGTTTCTTTACTCTGCAAGCCTTATCAAACGAAGCATTGAACGCATAGAAATTCTTGCTGTTAAGGTTATCTGTGGCAATTCTTAAACCTTCGCCGAAACGCTGATAGTGAACTATCTCACGTGCCCTGAGAAATCTTATCGGGTCGATAACGTCAGGATCATCGCAATATCTAAGGATATTGTCATAGGTAGTTCGAGCTTTCTGCTCGGCAGCAAGATTCTCGTGCAGATCAGTCAAAACATCACCTTTTGACTGGATATATGCTGCCGTGAACGGAACACCCGACGCAGAAGACGGATATATTCCAGCGGTGTGGTCAACAAAGTAGGCGTCAAGCCCACCTTCTTTTATCTGTTCGGGCGACAGATTTTTGGTCAGCTGATAAACTATCGCTCCAACCATCTCAAGGTGAGCGAGTTCCTCGGTTCCTATATCGGTCAGGATTGCTTTCAGCTCCGGATACGGCATGGTGTATCTTTGACTCAGGTATCTTAAAGACGCACCAAGTTCTCCGTCGGGACCTCCGTACTTCAAAAAGATATGTAAATTAAAAAAGATTCATCACCGCCTGAGTCATAATTTGTCCTTAAGGTATACCAACGAACTAACAGCGCCGGCAAAAGAAACGTACCATATACTGAATGTGTAATGTTCCGTTTTGCAACTTATTCCTCTTGGTTCGGGAATTCGCTGCGCTGTTGCCTGCTCGTTTCTAACGGTTGGTTTTGTGGAGTTTTTTTATTTTTATTTTTTCTTTTTTCTTTTTCTTGCATCTGCTCTTTTCGCTTCATTTGCATATTCTTTGCCCTACTTTTGTGGGCACTGCCCACACCCGCCCGCTTTTGAAAAAGCGGGGCAAAACTTTAAATAAGTTTCGCGCCGCCAAAACTTTAAAAGAGCTTTGCTCCACCAAAATAAAAAATGGAATATCCCACACGACATCGCCGTGTGGGATATTCCATTATATATAGATGGTCAAAAATGAAGAAAGCTAATTAATTGATTACTTCTTAACATTAAAAGCAGCAATACCCGGATATACAGCGCTGTCGCCGAGTTCCTCTTCGATTCTGATAAGCTGATTGTACTTAGCAACACGCTCTGAACGGCTCGGAGCACCTGTCTTGATCTGGCAAGTGTTAAGTGCAACTGCGAGATCGGCAATTGTAGTGTCAGCTGTTTCACCCGAACGGTGTGAAGAAATAGCTGTGTAACCTGCCTTGTGAGCCATCTTGATTGCCTCAAGTGTTTCGGATACAGAACCGATCTGGTTGAGCTTGATAAGAATGGAGTTAGCTGCGCCCATCGCAATACCCTTGGAAAGACGCTCTGTGTTTGTAACAAAGAGATCGTCGCCAACGAGCTGAACCTTGCCGCCGATTCTTGCAGTCATTCTCTGCCAGCCTTCCCAGTCCTCTTCATCAAGGCCGTCCTCAATGGAGATGATCGGATACTTGTCTACGAGTGACTCCCAGTGATCGATAAGCTCATCGGAAGTAAACTCCTTGCCGCTCTTAGGCTGCTTGTAGAAGCCCTTACCCTTTTCGCTCTTCCACTCTGAGGAAGCTGCGTCCATAGCGATCATGAAGTCCTTGCCCGGCTCAAAGCCTGCAGCCTTAACAGCCTCGAGGATCTTCTCGATAGCGTCCTCATCACTCTTAAGCTTGTTGGGAGCAAAACCGCCCTCGTCACCAACAGCAGTAACATCGTCCATATCCTTGATGAGCTTCTTGAGTGCATGGAATACTTCTGCACACCATCTGAGAGCCTCTTTGAAGGACGGAGCACCAACAGGCATGATCATGAATTCCTGAGTGTCAACAGCGCTGTCAGCGTGAGCGCCGCCGTTGAGAATATTCATCATAGGAACAGGCAAACGGTTGCCTGAGATACCGCCGAGGAATCTGTAAAGCGGAATATCAAGCGCAGTAGCAGCAGCTCTTGCACAAGCGATCGAAACAGCAAGAATTGCGTTTGCGCCGAGGTTAGACTTATCCTTAGTGCCGTCAGCCTTGATCATAGCAGCATCAACAGCATAGATGTCGGAAGCGTCCATACCTGTGATTGTATCGTTAATAACGGTATTGATGTTCTCAACAGCCTTCAGAACACCCTTGCCAAGGTATCTTGACT
>CACYDY010000120.1 GCA_902773245.1 uncultured Ruminococcus sp. | reverse complement strand
ATCAAGCCTTCCGTTCCGCCGTACTCGTCAACAACAACAGCCATCTGAACCTTTTTTTCGGTCATCAAAGCAAACAATTTTTCACAGCTTTTCCTTTTCGGCACAAACGGAACTGTTCTGACAATATCCTTTAGCCGGAATTTGTCGCTGAAATCTCCGCACACAAAACGCAAAAGATCCTTGACATACAAAACGCCGATAATATTGTCAATATCCTCATGATAAACGGGTATTCTTGAATATCCCGTATCTATGGCAAGCTTTACGGTTTCGCTCAGAGCTGCCGTATCCTCAAGCGCGGTAATATCTATTCTGTGGGTCATAATATCTCCGACCGAGCGATCGGAAAAATCAAAGATATTCTCGATTCGTTTTTTTTCGTGCTGTTCAATATTTCCGCTTTCCTCTCCGTCATCGATGAGGTCAAGAATCTCCTCTTCTGTAACCTCCCTGCGTTTTATTCCCAAAAAATCGGCAAATGCAGACTTACTTCTTTTCTTATCTCGTTTTTCCGAATTATCATCGGACATGATAGTAACACTCCTTATTATACCATTTTGCTTTCGGCAAGCGCATCAAGCGGCAGTTTCAAAAGAAGTCCGCTTTCGTGCAGCTTTTATCAATAAAATGACGATAGATCGTATGATTCGGTTTTCAAAGCCAACATAAAAACTGCCAATGCCAAAACAAAACAGATCCCCATAAAGATCAGCGTCGCCTGAGCGTATGTTTTCAAAGACTTTTTTTCCGTAGCTCCGCACGCAAAAGCGATCATCAATATCAAAAAAATCAAAGAACCCAGAACAGGAATAAAATTCACCGCATGAAGTCCCAACCATTGCAGCAGCGTAACCTGTCCGTCGTCATAATAATTACTCGACACCGGATACCGGAGCGGCGGCTGGACATAATCCCTCGCAAAAGGATCATAGTTCGGGGCAGTATCTTGTTTGTTAAAAGGATTATTAAAAGGATCATAACCATATGGATTGTGATTTTCCTCCTCGGAATATGGCGGTTTATCATCACTAAACGAAGCGCCGCATCGGGAGCAGAAACGAACTCCGTTATCATTTTCCGATCCGCACTTTCTGCAAATCATATTGAACACCTCCTACGGCGGGCGCACGCCCGTCGGTAATGCCGCCTTACATTTTGCGGCGGTAATCAGACTTCCGCTCGGAAACTGCCTGCTAAACTATACGCTTAGCGGGCGCACGCCCGCAGGTAATGCCGCTTTACATTTCGCAGCGGTAAGCAGGCTTCCGCTCGGAAACTGCCTGCTAAACTATACGCTTAGCGGGCGCACGCCCGCAGGTAATGCCCCGCCTTACATTTCGCAGCGGTAAGCAGGCTTCCGCTCGGAAACTACCCACTAAGATTAAACACTTAGGGGCAAAACAGAATTTTTAAAATTATACGAATAACTATACGAATACATTATAACAAATATGCTGTTATTTTGTCAACTATTCGCCCAAAACAAAAACAGGCTTACATTAATTCAAAATAAACCTGTTTTTGATTCACTGTCCACAACTTAAAGATAATTTCCTATCGACCGCAAAATTTGGTTCTATTTTGCAGCATTGACGTCACCATCACCCCCGACCCCGAACCCCTGTACTAAACTTCTTAAGCTGTGGACATTGGTTTTTGATATTACAAAAGTTCCTGTTATAATTGTTGAAAAAAGACGGACAGCAAACTGCTGTCCGTCAAAGCTTGTCCCTGATGGCTTCTCACCAAATAAAGAAAACCCAAGTCAGATTCTCTCCATGATAATTTCAACCATTTCGCCGACATCTTTCATAGTTGAAACCTCGCCCATTTTAAACTTGATTCCAAACTCTTTTTCAACCGCAGCCACAAGATTGATATGCTCCAGGCTGTCCCAATCGTCAATATCATCGGCTGTGGTAAGCTCGTCAACCTCGATCGTTTCGTCGTCGAAAACGTCCTGAAAAATCTCGTTGAGCTTCTCGTAGATCTCTTCCTCTGTCATTTTAAAGTCCTCCCTTTATTGTAATGATTCATTTCCATGAACATTGATAACATGATTTTTATTTTGATAATTCTCTATATTCAATTCCCAAACGGTATTTCCGCTGTCGTCCTCTTCGATTTTCTCAAATCCGAAAGTACCGAACAGAGTCTTGACCATTGAGTTTTTCGCAGTCGGATAATAATATCCTCTGATCGTGCCGATACCCTGCTGTCTGCATTTGCTCACAAGCGTGTCAAGCATAGCAAATTCCATATCTCTTTTGAGAACCCTACAGCTCATAAGCCACAAATCAATATGCAGCGTGTTTTCTCTCTTTTTACCGATAACAACCGAAACAACGCCGTTATCGCCAAACTTATCCGTAAGCTTTCCGTAAAGTCTGATGTAATCTTCGCTTGCAAAAACGTCTTCCATTTGAGCGGCAGTGTAACGCTTTGTAGTAACATTGAACTGATTGCTCTTGTTGGAAAGCTGAGTTATCCTTTGAATATACATCGGTGTAAAATCATCAATAACCGCATTCATATCAAGACTCAGAAGATAATCCTCGTAATTATCAAAAGTCGCCTGCCGGGCAGCTCTTTGGACATTAGCCTTATACATTTCGTTTCGTTTGAGATCGTCCTCGCTGAAAGTCGTAACCTCAAAGAAGCCGCTCCTGTCGAGTGTTTGTATGTAATTTTCAACTCCGTCCATTTTTGGCGCAGCCACTCCCTTGATCTGAGCTTTAACAATTTCACGCTCGGCAGGGTTGTCGTCGACAAAAACTATCGACTCAGGCAGAATATTGAGCTGCGCTGCGGTGTCCGCAATATTTCTGTCCTTATTTTCCCAGTTAGCCTTGATAATAATGAAATCGTCGGGCTTCAAAACTCCCTCGGGGTGATTAAGACCGGCAACAGCGTTTTCCTCGTCGTTTTTGGAACAAACGGTGAGCATAACTCCAAGATCCTTTTGAGCCTTTATGTATGACTGAAACTCAAAGTAGCTTTGAGCGACTCCCGTTTCCTGACCGATCTGAATATGCTCCGCACCGTCATCACCGACAACACCGCCCCAAAGCGTATTATCAAGATCGAGAGCAAGCGCCTTTTTGTTTTTTCCAAACACAGACTTCACAATATTCGCCGTGTTAAACGCAAATTCGGGAATTGCTTCAAAGCAAAGAGCATATTTATACATATTCCAATAAAGCGGATCAAGCCACTTTTTCAAGCCGTAGCTTGCGGATATGTAGTTAATATCATTGATGTAGAAATTAGATGTTTCCATGCTGTATTCATAGAATTTCATATTAAGCCTGGAAATAAAATTCTCCCGTCCTCTGTAGTCGGAGCAGTCTTTGTTTCCCATAAGCCTGTAAAGCGGCATTTCAAAATTGTTCTGAATTATCGGACATTTAAATCTTTCGCTGACAGCCGTCCACATCTGTTTGAATCTGTCAAACTCGCTTTCGAGCATATTTTCGACATCTTCGGGCTTATCGGATGTTGTCGGAAAAGCCGAGATGTTTCTGTAGGTCGTGTGGATAAAAACAATATCGGGCTGAAAGCTTTTCAGCTCCTCATCGGGAAACATTGCGTCCTGCCAGTACTGCGCATATTCCGACTGATAGAAGGTCGGTTCGATCCCCATATTGAGCAGGAAAAGCTCCATTACGGATACAATATCGTTTGTTGTCGAACCGCCCAGAACGGCGATCTTCTTTTTAAGCCTTGAGCTTGAGTCCGAAAGAAGTGTTCTTTTTATCGACTTTCGCTTTTTCATTATATAAGCGGAGTCAAATGGGTATTCCAATTCAATCATAGCTATACCTTTCGTGTTTTTATTGATCATTGTCCACAATTTAAGAGGCTGTTTAGTATCTTGACGTGAGCAGATTTTCGAGCATAATTTTGCTGAGGTCAAGGAAAAAATCCGCAAGAATACTGT
>CACYDY010000119.1 GCA_902773245.1 uncultured Ruminococcus sp. | reverse complement strand
GTGATAGTTCGAACTCTCGGTCCGCACACTCCCGGTTCAACACTTCCTTCGGCGAGAGCTTCCTTGACATTGTCAATATCATCGATCTTAATAAAAGGTATTTCCACACTCTGTCTGGAGGTCAGATGGACGTACCCCTCGCCAAACTTCTCCGATACCTCAGCTATTTTAGCAAGCTGCCCCGAAGTTACGTTTCCGCCGACAACTCTTAATCGCAGCGAAAAATTATTCTTCTGTTTCTGACGCATAAAACCGCCTTTTTTCAGTACTGCATAATTTACTGCCATGTTGCACACTCCTTATATTTTTTCGATCGCCTGTTTGAAATCGGCGATAAGATCTTCCACATCCTCAATGCCTACACTGATACGAATCGTATCCTCGTAAACTCCTGCGTTCTTCTTTTGCTCAGGGCTTGCGTGGGCATATATCGTGCTTGAGGGATGAATTACAAGTGTTCTGACATCTCCGATGTTCGTGGCGACAAGCGGTATTTTCAGCTCGTTTATCAAACGAAATGCCTTCTCCTTGCTTCCCGGTCTGATAGTGATTATTGCACCGCCCTTACCCTTCAGATACTTTTTTGCCAATCCCGAATACGGGTTTGACGATAGAGTCGGGTAGTTTACTTCTACTCCTTCAACGCTGTCAAAAAACTGTGCAAGCCGATCTGCGCCGCTGCACACCTGTTCCATTCTCAGCCCGAGAGTTTCAATTCCTATGTTGTTGAGATAAGCATTGAACGGAGATAAACACGCGCCGAAATTTCGCCAGATCCCATTTCTGAGCTTTGAAAGAAACGCAAATTTACCGAACCTTTCATATTCGGCGAAGGACGGATAACGTTCTTTGCTCCATTGGAACTTTCCGCTGTCAACGATGATACCGCTGATCGCCGTTGCGCTGCCGTTAATATATTTGGACGACGAATGAACAACTATATCCGCACCAAATTCGATAGGATTTGTAAGATACGGCGTTGCGGCAGTGCTGTCGATAATAAGCGGTATCCCTTTTTCGTGCAGAAATCCCGAAACATCTTCAATATCAACTATATCAAGAGCAGGATTTCCGATCAATTCGGCAAAAACAGCCTTTGTTTTATCGGTAATAAGCGGCTCAATATTCTCGGTCGAGATATGATTTACAAATCGTATATTGATGCCAAAAGATCTCAGATCGCCAAACAGATCTATCGTTCCGCCGAATAATCCCGACGCAGCTATAACCTCATCTCCCGAAGAGAGAATATTCAGAAGAGTCAGCGTAATTGCAGCCATTCCCGAAGAACACGCCACAGCACCTATGCCGTGTTCGAGATCGGCAACAGTCTTTTCAAATGCGGAAACAGTAGGATTTCCGATTCTCGAATATGCATAACCCGCCGCTTTATTGTTAAAAACCTTCTCCAGCTTTTCGGGAGATTCATGTGAAAAAGCGTTCACTTGAAAAATAGGCGTCGTAGTTGCACCTAAAAAGGTTTTTTCGTTAAAGCTTCCATGCAGAAGCGTTGTGTTAAAATTCAATGTCATCACACCTTCATATCTATTTTACATATATGTATAGTAGGTTTTATTGCAAAAAAAATATATGTGTCTATCACATCAATTATGATCGTTATGCTGCGCAAAACCCGTGAGGTAATTTATTATTTCTCCTGCAATTATCAATCCTACCGCTGACGGAACGAAAGCTGTACTGCCCGGAACTTGCCGACGCTGCGTGCATTTTCTTGCTGTTCCGGGCGGACAAATGCAATTTGTCCGGCAGCTTATCGTCATATCATCGACAGGCGTAATTGGTTTTTCCTTTGAATAAACAACCTTCAAGCTGTCTACACCTCTTTTTCTAAGCTCGTAACGCATTACACGAGCCAGCGGACAAACTGAGGTTTCGTAAATATCTGCGACCTCAAACCGACTCGGATCGGTCTTATTGCCTGCTCCCATGGAGCTTATGATCGGTGTGCCGCTGCGTTTGCTTTGCAGGACAAGCTCTATTTTCCCTGTCACGGTATCTATCGCATCAACAATGTAATCGCAGCTTGAAAAATCAAATTCCGATGAATTTTCAGGAGTGTAGAACGTTTTATATTTGTTGATCTTTAAAGCGGGGTTGATCTCAAGCATACGTTCTTCGGCAACGTCAACTTTATATTTACCAACCGTTTTTCTCGTTGCAAAAAGCTGCCTGTTCAGGTTTGTCAGACATACACGGTCGTCGTCGACAACAGTTATCTCCCCTATTCCGCTGCGGACAAGCGCTTCTACGGTATAACCTCCCACACCGCCTATACCGAATACCGCAGCGTGGGATTTTGATAACCGCTCCATTGCTTCCTCGCCGTAGATAAGCTGAGTTCTTGAAAATTGATTTAGCATAGGCTTATCACCTCTTGAAATTCTCTATGGTACGGCACGTATACTCAATACTCTCGTCGGTGTGCGCATATGACACAAACATTGCCTCAAACTGTGACGGCGCAGTATAAATACCGTTTTCAAGCATATATGAATAATACCATGCAAATGCGTTCGTATCGCTTGACAGTGCAGTATCATAATCGGAAACAACTTTTTTCGTAAAAAACGGAGTTATTATAGACCCAACACGATTTACGTTAATTCCGGCTTTTCTCATAGATGCTTCTATCAATGCGGATCTCTCTTCGAGAACAGTATACAGATCCGTTGATTCCTCAATGATTCGTATTGTTTCAACACCGGCACTCACGGCAACGGGATTTCCGGAAAGCGTTCCTGCCTGATAAACCGAGCCAATCGGCGATACGCATTCCATAATATCATGTCTGCCGCCATAGGCTGCAAGCGGCATTCCACCCCCGACTATCTTTCCAAGCGTAGTCAGATCCGGCTTTATGCCGTAATACTGCTGCGCTCCGCCGATCGACAGACGAAATCCGGTGATTACTTCATCAAAAATAAGCAAAGCTCCATATTCCTTGGTGATATTTCTCAGGAATTGAAGAAAGCCTTTTTTCGGCGGCACAACTCCCATATTCGCAGCGCACGGCTCAATGATCACAGCCGCTATATCTCCGCCATATTTTTCAAACACTTGCGAAACGGAATCCTCATTATTGTACGAAGCGAGCAGTGTGCTTTCGGCGCTGCTTCTCACAACACCTGCGCTGTCGGGCGCCGCATTTGTAAGCAGTCCCGATCCTGCCTTTACTAAAAGTCCGTCGGAATGTCCGTGATAACAGCCCTCAAATTTTAGTATCCTGCTGCGTCCCGTGAAGCCTCTTGCCACACGAACGGCGCTCATGACAGCCTCTGTTCCCGAATTAACAAGCCGCACCAGCTCCATTGACGGAAAATGTCTTTTTATCGTTTCCGCAAGAACTATTTCACCCTCGTGACACGCTCCGAATGTCAAACCGCTTTCAACTGCATTCTTTACCGCATCTACAACTCTTGGGTGAGCGTGACCGAGAATGTTCGGCCCCCATGAACAGACATAGTCGATAAACTCGCTGCCGTCCGCATCGTATATTTTGTCACCTCTTGCATGATCAATAAACAGCGGTGTTCTTCCAACATTTCTGCATGCCCTGACAGGACTGTTTACGCCGCCCGGCATCAGCGTTAACGCTTTTTTATAAAGTTCCTCTGATCTTTTTGTGTTCATTCTTCGAGCCACCTTGCCGCATCAAGCGCATGATATGTAATAATTATATTTGCTCCTGCCCTTTTCATTGCAGTGAGATTTTCCAAAACTATCTTCTTTTCATCTATCCAGCCATTGCGCGCCGCAGCTTTGACCATGGAATACTCTCCGCTGACATTGTATACGGCAAGCGGATAACCCAGGAGGCTTGCTTGTTTGACAATATCAAGATATGCAAGCGCAGGCTTGACCATTACAATGTCTGCGCCCTCTAAAATATCGTCTTCGACCTCTCGAACAGCCTCTTTTCCGTTTGCATAATCCATTTGATATGTCTTTCGGTCACCAAAACAAGGCGCAGACTCTGCCGCATCACGAAACGGAGAATAGTATGCCGATGCAAACTTTGCGCTGTAAGACATTATCGGTGTGCTGACAAACCCATTCTTATCCAAAGCAGCTCGTATTGCGGCAACTCTGCCGTCCATCATATCAGACGGCGCAATAATGTCAGCTCCCGCTTTTGCAAGACTGACAGCCATCTTGGACAGCAAGGGCAGCGTTTCGTCATTCATTATCTTATGTTCATGAACCACACCGCAGTGACCGTGCGACGTATATTCGCAAAGGCAGACGTCGGCAATAACAAGCAGCTCGGGGTATTTGTTTTTGATATAACGAATTGCCTGCTGTGTGACCCCGTTTTCATCATAGGCACTCGACGCCATCTCGTCCTTATGCTTTGGAATACCGAAAATCAACAGACCCGAGATTCCACTGTCGCTGATTCTTTGCAGCAATTCGTCGGCTTGGTCGATCGAATACTGAAAAACACCGGGCATACTATCAACCGGATTTTTGATATTCTCTCCTTCGGAAATGAATATCGGGTAAATCAGTTCGCTTTTGTCCACTTTTGTTTCTCTGACTAAAGTTCTGATCGCTTCACTTGAGCGAAGCCGTCTAAATCTTTTCATTTTCGATCTCCTTTATGATATTTATTATACCTTCGGCACTGCTCGTTTTGGCTATACCGAAACTTACCCGAGTATAGCGTTTGAGCGTATCCGCCGTTATATCTCCGATACAGATGATTTTTGTTTTATCCGAAACGGTGTAACCGCTTTCAAAAAAAGCCTGCGCTCCCGATGCGCTTGCGAATGTAACATAATCGCTGTCCACATCATAAGGTTCTCTTTCACATGGGATAACGTCATATATTTTGATCTCATCATATGAAACATCGTATTGATCGAGTAAATCCGTAAGCGTCTTTGAGCCTTTCTCCGCTCGAAGAATAAGCAGACGATCTTTCTCATTTACCGATTCGACAAGCTTTTTGGCAAGCGATTCGGTTGTGTATTGTTCGGGAATAATATCGGGGATTATTCCGTGCTGTTTCAAAGCTTCGGCAGTACCGCTTCCTATTACGGCAAAGCGAATACCCAAAAGCGTTCTGATATCAATATTAAGCCCACAAAGACGTTTAAAAAAGCATTCAGCTCCGTTGACACTCGTCAGTACGATAAGACTGTATTTTTGAATATTTTGCAGCCCGTCATCAAATGCTTTGTTGTCATCGTATTCCTTTATTTTCAGGAAATCGAGCGGCGCTGCACTTGCGCCCTCCGCAGTGAGCCTATCCGCAAGCTTCTGCACAAAACCTGTCGTTCCCGTCACAGTTACCGATACGTTGTTCAGGGGATTTTTCAGAGTTTGTGAGAAATCAAAACCGACAGTATCACCTATCACAATAACGGCAGGCGCAGTTAGTCCTGCATTCCGAACATCATCATAAATACTTTCAAGCGTGCCCTTGACGATCTTTTGCCCGAAGCCGGCGCCGTTTGAAATAACAGCCGCCTGTGTCGCTGTGTCCTTTCCGTAATTGATCAGTGATTCTGTTATGTACTTTAAATTTGAAAGTCCCATTAAAAAGACAAGCGAGCCGTCGAGCTGCGCATATACGGAAAATTTTTCGGCTGAAAAATCATCCTTGGTATGACCTGTTATAACATGAAAGCTGCGGCTTGTTTCTCTGTGCGTAACGGGTATTCCGGCAAGCTCCGGAACTGCAACCGCCGAAGAGATCCCCGGCACGACCGCATATTCGATATTCTCGGACTGCAAAGCCAGTATTTCCTCACCGCCTCTTCCGAAAACAAACGGATCGCCGCCTTTTAAACGGACAACCGTTTTGCCTTCTTTTGCCTTCTCTATTAAAATACGATTTATATTCTCCTGGGTCTCACTGTGACGTCCGCTGCGTTTGCCGACACAGATCTTCTCGCAGCCATCTTTCAAGAACACAAGCAGCCGATCGTCTATCAGGCTGTCATAAACTGCCGTATCGCACTTTTCGAGCAAAGTCTTACCTCTTACGGTTATCAGATCATAGTCGCCGCAGCCCGCCCCGACCAGATAAACTCTTCCCTTTTTCAAAGACATTCGACCAGCTCCTTTACCAGATCAAAACGATTACAAATATTATCAACACCCGACACCTTGAGAGAACCGCTTTTTGATATAAACAAATGTATTTTTTCATTTTCCGTAAATGAATATGCTCCAAGAGGCACTGTGCAGTCGGCATTCAGCAAACTAACGACAAACCTTTCGGTTTCATAAGAATACTGTGTGTTCCTATCGGTAATTCCCTTAATAACAGGTATGACGCTGTCATTTTCTCTCGTTTCAATAGCTATAATTCCTTGACATGGCGC
>CACYDY010000118.1 GCA_902773245.1 uncultured Ruminococcus sp. | reverse complement strand
GTTTTGATCAAACTTTTTCAAAAGTTTGCGGTTTCCAAAGGCAGAGCCTTTGGTCGCTGACGGATAAACTATCGTAGAAAATAAACTACCCTCAGCGAAATCAGAAAAATATAAATCAAAGCAGCTCTAAAAATGATGTCTTTCGGTAAAAATTAAAACAGGCAACAGCGAAGCGAATTGCCGGTCTGAGTAAGAAAAATGCTAAATTTTAACGCTTACGAGTATAATAAGGTATGGATTTCGATTGCAAGGGTTCGGGGCGTCAGCCCCGATAGGTGGCGGGCTTTGCCCGCCACCTCCTTAGCCCCCTTTCCCCCCGGGAAAGGGGGTTGGGGGTATGGGCGACCTCGATACGGTAAAATAGAGCAGTATCTTGAGTCGACAGGTCAAATTGCGGAGATTAATTAATTCATAAAATAATACTTTTACGGAGGTAAAATAAATGTCGGAGGAAATGAAAACGGAAAAAATCGGCAATGCTAATTTTATTCATGATTTTATAGATGAGGATATTGCAAAAGGCGGTCAATTTGAGGGTATGACCGTTCACACTCGTTTTCCGCCCGAACCAAACGGTTATCTTCACATCGGTCATGCAAAGGCCATTTGCATTGACTTCGGAACTGCCGAAAAATACAACGGTATGTGCAACCTCAGAATGGACGACACCAACCCCACTAAAGAGGACGTAGAGTACGTTGACGCTATCAAAGAGGATATCAGTTGGCTTGGATTCGGCTGGGACGATCGCTTTTTCTTTGCGTCACAGTATTTTGACAAGATGTATGAATGCGCCGTTGAGCTTATCCAAAAGGGTCTTGCATATGTTTGTGAGTTGACAGCCGATCAGATGAAAGAGTATCGGGGCGATCTTTCAACTCCTGCGAAAAGTCCGTTCCGTGACAGACCCGCCGAGGAAAGTCTTGATCTTTTCGAACGCATGAAGAACGGCGAATTTGAGGACGGAAAAATGACTCTTCGAGCAAAGATAGATCTGACATCGGGCAATTTTAATATGCGTGATCCGGTTCTTTACAGAATTAACAGAATTACTCATCACCGAACGGGGGATAAGTGGTGCATTTACCCGATGTATGACTTTGCGCACCCCATCGAGGACGCAATCGAGGGCATAACACACAGCCTGTGTTCGCTTGAATTTGAAGCGCACAGACCGCTTTACGACTGGGTTATCAATAACGTGTCGCTTCCGTGCAAGCCTCGTCAGATCGAGTTTGCAAGACTTGGTATCAACAACACCGTAATGAGCAAAAGAAAACTCCGTCTGCTTGTCGAGGAGAATTACGTTGACGGCTGGGACGACCCGAGAATGCCCACGTTGTGCGGACTTCGCAGACGAGGCTACACTCCGCAGTCGATCAGAAACTTTTGTGAGAGAATCGGTGTTTCAAAGTCTAATTCAACGGTGGATTATGCATTTTTGGAGCATTGTCTGAGAGAGGATCTGAACGAAACGGCTGAGAGAACTATGGCTGTTATAGATCCTGTGAAGCTTATTATCACAAACTATCCGGAGGGAAAAAGCGAGGAGTTCGAAATTGAGAACAACCCCAACCGCCCCGAGGACGGAAAGAGAGTGATTACCTTTTCGAGAGAGTGCTACATCGAAAAGAGCGACTACATGGACGAGCCTGTCAAGGGTTATTTCAGAATGTACCCGGGAAACGAGGTTCGCTTGAAGACCACGTATATTGTAAAATGCACAGGCTGCAAGCGTGACGAGAACGGCGAGCTTTTGGAAGTCTACGCCGAGTACGACCCGGAAACAAAGGGAGGAAACACTCCCGACGGAAGAAAAATCAAGGGTACGATCCATTGGGTTGACGCAAACAACTGCAGCGACGCCGAGGTACGTCTTTATGACAATATGTTTACCGACCCCGAGCCTGACGTTGGAGATAAGAACTTTTTGGACTATATCAATCCAGAGTCACTGAAAATTATGAAAAACTGCAAGGTAGAGAAATCGCTTTCAGCGGTAAAAGCACCGAAAAGCTACCAGTTTATGCGACTTGGATATTTTTGTGTTGACAATAAGGATTCTAAAGAGGGGCATCTTGTTTTCAACAGAAGCGTATCGCTCAAGGACGGATTTAAAAAGAAAAAGTAATTTGTCGGATCTTGGGAATTGCCTTAATTATTAGCGATGCGAAGCTTATTAAAGTTTCGCTCAAGCCTTTTCAAAGGCTTGCGGGTGCGGGCAGAGCCCGCAAAAGTTTGGTTAAAGCAAAAGCATATGAAGCGAAAACAGAAAAGCCAACAAAAAATAAAAAAATAAAAATAAAAAACCAAAGTCAATAACCAAGCAGGCAACAGCGAAGCGAATTGCCGATCCGTGAGGAACAAAAGCAGGACTCTTGGTGGGAACAATACATTTGATAATCCTTAATTATTAGCGATGCGAAGCTTATTAAAGTTTTGATCAAACTTTTTCAAAAGTTTGCGGTTTCCAAAGGCAGAGCCTTTGGTCGCTG
>CACYDY010000117.1 GCA_902773245.1 uncultured Ruminococcus sp. | reverse complement strand
TGAGGATCAACAATAGTGTTGAGTTCCTTGCCTTCGGAGTAGATCTTGATCTTCTTTGCCGCTTGAGTTCCGTCATTGGCAGCGACGGCTTTGGATTCGTCCGTCTGTGCAGCCGAGGCGCTGAATAAACCCGTGGTGCCGCAAGACAAAAGAATTGCCAGCGATGAAAGAACGGCGATCGATTTTTTTGCCGAGGCTTTCAATTTGTTACTTGCCATAAAAAAATCTCCTTTTTTAATTTTTTGTTTATGAGCTAAGTTTCCGAGATCAACATGAATAACCGTTGTTTCTTCAAAATTCACAACCCTCCAAATCAGCCAAAAGGGTTCGGCGGTTAAAGTCTGTTTTTTTTGATTTGCCATTGCCGAAGATCAGAGTCGGAAGAGAATGGAAAACGTCCGAAGCCGATCATCGACAACAAAATCAAATATCACACACAATGCTCTTATCATAAATTTCCCGATATAACAAAAATTATTGAAAACGCAAAGAATGTGAATGGAATACCTAAACGCATAAACATCTACACAGTAAATTTTAGCATTAATAACCGATTTTGTCAATATAAATATCAGACTTGAAATATTTACAATCAAAGGAACTTAGTGTATAATTTTAGTGGGCAGCTTTTGATCGTAAGCTTAGTGTATAATTATAGTTGGGAGCCTATGAGCGGAAGTCTGCTTACCGTTACAAAGCGTAAGGCGGTATTACCTGCGGGCATGTGCCCGCCCAATCTTAGTGTATAATTATAGTTGGGAGCCTATGAGCGGAAGCCTGCTTACCGTTACAAAGCGTAAGGCGGCATTACCTGCGGGCGTGTGCCCGCCCAATCTTAGTGTATAATTATAGTTGGGAGCCTATGAGCGGAAGCCTGCTTACCGTTACAAAATGTAAGGCGGCATTACCTGCGGGCGTGTGCCCGCGCCAACTGTTGATTTATTAAGGAAAAAATATTATAATAAGTTTAGTAAATAGAGAATAGCAAGGAATGATACAGCTTTGGAAAAATTATTTTCACTTGATAACAGACTGATGACTTGCGCAGGCTTTGTCAGAAAGGGTACAAAGCTTGCGGATATAGGGACCGATCATGCATATTTGCCGATATGGCTTGCGAAAAAAAAATTGATAGTTTCGGGCATAGCTGCGGATATCAGACCTCTGCCTTTAAAAAGCGGAAAGGAAAATATTGAAAAATATAACTGTTCCGATATCATAACAACACGTCTCAGCGACGGTCTTGACGAGATCGGCGAGTGGGAAGCCGACGATATTGTGATCGCAGGAATGGGCGGAGAAGTTATCGCAGAAATTCTCGGAAGAACACCGTGGATTCGCAATCCCGGAAAGCGGCTGATTTTGCAGCCCATGACAAAGGAATTTGTTTTAAGAGAATTTCTGTGCAGCAGCGGTTTTGAAATACTGAAAGAAAAAGCCTGTACTCACGGGGGAAAGAATTACACCGTGATCCACGCAGCGTACAGCGCAGCGATCAAAGAGTATCCGCCGTCTTTTCATTATATAGGTATGCTTGATGAAAAAGACGAGCTTTCAAAAAAGTATATGTTTCAGATTTTGAAAAAGCTAAGATTCAAATCCGACGGCGCAAAGCATGACGGAAAAGATTCAACACAAATTGACGGTATAATCGAGGAAATAACAGCAAGATTTGGAGATGACAGTAATGACAACGGTTAAAGATATTTATGAATTTATAGACAGCTTCGCGCCTTTTGAAACGGCAGAGAGCTTTGACAATACAGGCATTCTCGTCGGAAACTCTCATACGGAAATTACAAAGGCAATGGTATCGCTTGATATCACTTCCGAAGTTATTGAAGAAGCCGTAAAATTTGGCTCACAGCTAATAGTAAGTCATCACCCTGTGATTTTTAATCCTGTAAAAAGGGTTATGTCGGATTCGGTTGTTTATAAATTAATCGAAAACGGGATATCGGCAATTTGTGCGCATACAAATCTTGACAAATCACCTGTTTTTGGCGTGAACACAGAGCTTGCAAAAGCTATTACACTAAAAAATATCAGGGTTAGTCAAAATAATGACATATTGTTTCTCGGTGAAACAGAAGATATCATTAATATCGACAAATTTGCCAATATTGTTAAGAGGAATCTTGACTGTCAAAGCATTGCATACACAGCCGTTCGTAAAAATATCCAAAAAGTAGGACTGTGTTCCGGCGCAGGCGGCAGCGAGGTTTTTTCGGCGATAGGCGAACACTGCGACGCTTTTGTCACAGGTGAAATAAAGCACCATGAGATCATTGCGGCAAACGAAAGCGGAATGTCTGTTTTTGTGTTAGGTCACTATAAATCCGAGGACGTTGTGATCGAACCGTTGAGAAAAAAACTGTCTGAACGTTTTTTCGATGTTGAATTTAAAAAATCGCAGAGTTTCAATGACAAAATAGTTTTTAATTGATAAATTATTGCTTTAATTAATATATACCAAAATAATCAAATGCCGTGAGAAATAGTAACCCCTCACGGCATTTGATTTCATGTTTCTTTTGATAATTCGCCCGACTGCATTTTATACACACAGTCGGAGTATTTTTTTGCATCTGTTTCGTGTGTGACGAGCAAAACTGTTGTACCTTGTTGAGCTGTTTTCTTGAATATCTCGAAAACCTTTTCAGTGTTCTCTTCGTCAAGATCGGCAGTAGGTTCGTCGCCCAAAATAATGCTTGGCTTGTTTATCAAAGCTCTTGCAATAGCCACTCTTCTCATTTCACCGCCCGAAAGATCGGACGCATAAACATTTTTCAAGTCGAAAATACCTGTCATTTTTAATAATTCATCGGCATATTCACCAACAGTGTTTTCTTTTTTGTAGAGAGCATACGGAAGCATTACATTTTCAAAAACTGTCAGATTCGGCAGAACGGACTGAACCTGCGGAATCATTCCTATGTTTTTGTTTCTGAAAACAGAAAGCTCTTTGTCGTTAAAATCGAATATGTTTTTATTGTCATACAATATTTCCCCGGAAGTGGGTTTAAGCAATCCTCCGATCATATTCAAAAGTGTAGATTTTCCGCTTCCCGAGCGTCCGAGTATCACAGACAGACTGCCCTCTGAAATATTAAAAGAAGTTTCCTTGACGGCATAAAAAAAGTTTGCTTCACCCGATTTTCTCGGGTAAGTTTTTGTCACATTTTTTATTTCTATTTTCATGACAGAATATCACTCCCTCATAATAAGCCCGGTATCTACACGGCTGAGTCTGTACGCAGAATAAGCGGCTGAAAGAGGTCCTGTAATTATTGACAGAAGCAATGAAACGGTCATATATGCAACTGTCTGACCAAAAGAGGGGACAAGAAAAGGCAGTCCGAGCATTGCTTCAATCACTGCGCTGAATGGGAATACTATCAGCGCAGCGAGAATAATCCCCGTAATCCCTCCTAAAAGGCAGATAAAAAGCGATTCGGTAATAATGATTTTTACAAGCATTTTTCTCGATGTGCCTATAATTCTCAACACGGCAAACTCTTTTTTTCTTTCGTTTATCAGCATAGAAAAAGCTATAAACATTATGATAAGCGACATTATCCACACAACAATCAGCAGAACCGTAACTGCCGAAGAAATTGCCGAAAGGCTGTCAGAAATTCCCGTCATCATATTTTTAGTTCTGACAGCCTGAACTTTTCTGATATGTATATTAATATCGTCTGTAACTGCCTGAGGGTCGTATCCGTCCATAACTTTAACATAAACCGATGAAATAACGCTGTCGGGATTGTTCTCGGAAAGAACATTTATCCCTTGTTTGTCGGCTGCTTTGATCAGTTCTTTTACGGTTTCTGCGTTTGCATAGATGGCAGTATCAAGTGCTGTTCCGGTTTTTTCAAGTTTTGCCGCAACCTTGCAGTTTGTATTGTAAAGCTTGATTTGACTGCCGGCAATGGAATTGATATCCGAACCAACCACAACGTCGTAAAGTTCCAATTTCTCTTTATAGCTGTTACGAATCCATGGCTGTATCGAAAAATCATTTTCCGGATCGAAGCCGATTATCTGAACGGCGACCGAACAGCAGCCTGCCTTTGCCGAAGCGAGAAAGTATTGAGCGGAAACCTTTTCAACTCCATCAATTTCTGCAATCTTGTCTATGTAGGACTTATCCATATAAAAATAGCCCGGAGTTCCCTGCAAAAGCATGTTTTCAAGATCTGTCTTTGATTTTGCGCTGTTTGGAACCACTATCACGTCGGCTCCGAGCCGTGCTTCCAGGTTGTTCATACCGTTTTGAAGACTTTTTACAATAACGGAACCTCCGAACATTGAGATCACCAAAAAAGCAGAAATAAAAATCAGCGCAGCGCTCCGCAAAGGCTTTTTTATAAGGTTTCTTACAGGAAGTTTATTAATATTCATTTGTAATCATCTCACACCTTGTTTTTGTTGAAGACTGATTCCGCAATGATATCGCAGGCGGCTGTCAAAGCTATTACAATTCCCATAACCATGGCAAAAGGACGCATCACGGTATGGCAGTGCATGTTGTTCATCATGCAAAGCTTTATTAAATTATCAGGCAATACTGCAGCAAGAAGTGACAGCGGGAGCATAACGGCGCTCATTGCTTTTTTGGCGTCGGAGCTTGTGAAGAAAAGTCTGAGAAGAGATTGTATCAGCAAGACGGCAGCTATCGAAACCACGGCGATCCATGCCCAGTGGCAAACCATGTAGCTTCCGTCCTCCTTCGGACCGCACGAGGTGAATAAGAATCCCGAACCAAAAACAAATAGAGCGCTGAAAACTATTAATATAATGTCAAAAATTAATCCTTTTTTATTTTTCATAACAGAAAACCTCTTTTCTATAAAAATTTAGGGAAATCGGAATTAAGTTATCCTAAGATAATTATAACTTCCGGTTGAGCTGTAATTAGTTTGTTATGACAAAGTTAGTTTTGTACATCACAAATAATGATATATCTTTTAAAACGGTTTGTCAATAGCTCAACGTATAAATACGACTTCATTCCAAATAAAATACAGCGGATTTAAAATTATCATAATTATCATATAGAAGAGGGAAAGTTTAACGAAATTTTATCGGATTTTTCTATAATAAATAAAAAATAGTCATTTTTGATGATCCGGACAATGGACATAATCAACAATATATTTTTCTTTCACGTGAAAAGATGTTGTAATCCTAACAAAACGAAAGGTAATTGAAAAAATACTATTGACGAATAAAAGTTAGCGTGATATAATACG
>CACYDY010000116.1 GCA_902773245.1 uncultured Ruminococcus sp. | reverse complement strand
CCGGTGTGATGGAATTGGCAGACGTAGTGGACTCAAAATCCACCGGTAGCGATACCGTGCCGGTTCGAGTCCGGCCACCGGCACCACAAAGAGTGTTTGTAACGAATTTGGTTATGAACACTCTTTGTTTTTTTATGGTGTTGTTTGTTGATCAATAGCCGAAACTTAAGGCGACGTCAATAAATGTTAATAGAACCAAAGTCTTGGATGGACAGGGGCTTATTAATAATAAAAACACGAAAAAGATTTCGTAATTGTAAAATATTTGGAAAATCCAACTCTTGACTTGACGTTGAGTGTATTTTCAGGTATAGTTAATAATGTAGAATTTTGTAAAGGGGTTAAGTGAAATGGGAGAAGTGAAAAAGATCGAAAGTTTTATTGTGGATCATGACAAAATCGAACCGGGAATCTATATTTCGAGAACAGACGGCGACCTTATAACCTACGATATCAGAACACGCAAACCAAATGCCGGGAAATATATGGATAATATTACCATGCACACCGTCGAGCATATGTTTGCTACATATGTGAGAAACTCCGACATCGGAAATAAGGTCATTTATTTCGGACCCATGGGCTGTCAAACGGGCTTCTATCTTATAGTAAAGGATACTCAGCCGCAAAAGGTTTTGGAAACTGTAAAATCTGTTCTCGCTCAGATCATAAACCACAAAGGCGAGGTTTTCGGCGCGTCCCGCAAGGAATGCGGAAATTATAAAAACCTTTCACTTGAACCGTGCATCGAAGAATGCAAAAATTACCTTGAGGTGTTAAACAGTAAAACGGAGGTTGATTTCAAGTATGAATAATAAGGTTGATATCGGAATTATAGGCGCTATGCAGATCGAGGTTGACGGCATTAAGGCTGCTATGGAAAACAAGGTTGACGTTGTCATCAGCGGAATAAGCTTTACCAAGGGCGAGCTTTACGGAAAAACCGTCGTGACCGCAGTTTGCGGAATAGGAAAGGTCTTTTCGGCTCTTTGCGCTCAGACTATGATATTGGGATTTTCTCCCGAAATTATTGTTAATACCGGTGTTGCGGGAACTCTGACAAATGAACTGTCGATCGGCGACGTTGTTATTGCCGACAAAGTGGTTCAGCATGACATTGACACTACTCCTTTGGGCGATGAACCCGGTTTGATCTCGGGATTGAATATGGTATACATTCCCGCCGATGAAGGTATCAGCAAAACTTTGGCGGAATGTGTCGAAAAGTCGGGCGTTAAATTCAAATGCGGTACGATCGCAACGGGCGACTGCTTTATTAACGATAACGACAAAAAAGCAAGAATAACCTCTTTGTTCAACGCTGCTGCGTGCGAAATGGAGGGCGGAGCGATCGCTCAGGCTTGCTATGTTAACAAGGTTCCGTTTTCAATTGTAAGAGCTATTTCCGACGGCGGCGACGAAAACTCCCATTTGGATTATCAGACATTCCTCAAGCAGGCTGCGGAAACCTCCGTAGGGGTTCTCAAAAACTTTGTGCAGCTGTGGAATGCTTGATCAGCTTTGCGCATTTGCTGCATGAAATAAATTGTAAATTTTTCTGTAACAAATGGTTAAAGGTTTGTAGCTTTTCTTGATTTAATATAATAAATATATTATAATTAATTCGATTATAATGATGACTTATGTAAAAAATCATCGAAAGGATGAATAGGCACAATGAAATCTGTTTATAAAATAATTTGTGTGGTTATTGCTGCCGGTATGCTGCTGCCTGCTGCAGGCTGTAAAAATAAGGGCGATAATAATAATATGGTCAATTCTCCCGATCAGCCCGTGAATGCGGCTTCAACGACCGCTACGGGGGATGTTCCGGTGTCCTCGGATAAGGGGCAGACGTATAAGATCGGAAATGTGACATTCAGTGAAAATGATACCGAGCTTCAGTTGGGTGACGTTACCTTTACGGAAGAGGATCTTGAAAAAATATCAAATTGTAAGAAATTGGAATATTTCGGCGTTCTTTCTTCAAATCTGACGGATCTCGCATTTTTGAACGATTTGCCGAATTTGAAAACGGTAATTATCGGTACGAGCGATCTGTCAAATCTTAAATCAATTTCGGGACTTAAATCCCTTGAAAGCCTGTCGGTTATCAATTCGAGCCTTAAGAATCTTAACGGTCTTGAAAAGCTGACGAATTTGAGATCTATCAACTTCACCGATAATCTGATCAATGATATCAGCGGTATTTCAAATTGCAGAAAGCTCAAGAGTATTAATCTTCAGTCGAATCTGATAAGCGATGTTTCGCCGATTGCAAGCTTCAATCATCTTACATATCTTAACTTGGGCAGCAACGCCGTGTCCGACGGCGAGGTGCTTTCCTCGCTGACTTCGCTTGAGGAGCTTAATCTTGCGTGCAATACGGTTTCCGATCTGTCGTTTTTGTCTGATCTCACCAAGCTGAAAAAGCTTGATATTAAAGCTATCAATCCCGAGGATAAAGATGTGCTGACCGATCTCGAAAGCTTGGAAGAGCTTGACGTTACGGATTCCAATCTTACGCGTGACGATGTCATCAAGCTTATGATCCTGCTTAATTCGTGCAAGGTGACAAGCAGCTTTACGATATCCGACGAGGAATTGGATCGTGAGATCGAGGATAACGATAAAAGAGAGGATTCCGACAGCGAAAAGGAAGATACAGACACAGAGTCCGACGGCGAAAGCAACGAGGAAGATAACGGAGAAACAACCAATGTTGACACTGATTCCGAGGGTGATGCGCAGTACGGTGTTGATGATATTGTTGGCAATAACGATCTTGATAACGACGGTATTCCCGATGATGTGACCGATGATGAGCTTTACGATTACTACGAGTACGGGGACAGTCAGGATTATATCGGCGATTACAGCGACTGGTATTGATCCGGGCTTTTTGAGGTGTATATATGAACAAGTCACAAAAAATTATTTGTTCCGCTTTGTGTGCGGCTATGATATTTCCAATGATGTCAGCCTGCAAAGAGGGAAAAAATAACGAAGAAACCGCTTCGATAGGTTCAAGCGGAACATCTGTCGTGTCAAGCACTGTAAACACCCCTATAGATACAAATGATGTTCCTGCAATTGAGAGTCCTCTCGCAAAAGAAGAGTTTGCTTTCGGTAATGTTATGTTTAACAAGGCAGTAACTACCATTGAGCTTTCGGATACAACCATAGACTCGTTTGATCCGCTCGCAGAGTGTCCGTATTTGCAGACATTAACGCTCAGCGGCTGTGATATCGAGGACTTTTCGGGTTTAAATTCATTGACTCAGATCAGCAATTTGACTATTTCAGACTGTAATTTTTCGGATCTGATGTATGTCAGCGATCTTGTTCAGTTGAAATCGCTCGATATTTCAAACAATAATATCAATGATATTATTAAATTAAGCTCGCTTAAAAATCTCACTTCGCTTATGGTGACAGGCGGAGATCTGAAATCTATCGGCGCAGTGAAATATTTGACAAAGCTTGAAGTGCTTAGGCTGGACGCAAAAAGCTGCTCCGATCTGTCGCCGCTGCAAGGCTTGAAAAAACTTAAAGAGCTGTATATCAGCAGCGACGAAGCTTCCGATATTTACTCGCTGAGCGAATCTGAGGATATCAGAAATCTTGAGTTGAAAATGCCCAAGCTTGATGATATTTCACCGCTTGAAAACATGATGTATCTGAGTAATGTCAATTTGTCGGGAACGAAGATCCAATCCGTAAGACCGATCAGAAATATCACAAATATTGTGTCGCTTGATATTTCGAACACTAAGGTCACTGAGGTTTATTTCTTGAAAAGAATGACTTTCATGGAAACTCTCAATGTGTCGGGTAACGAAATAACCGATTTTGAGAATCTGGAGTTTTGTACCGGATTGAAATATCTTGACGTTGCCGATACGGGTATTTCAAAATCGGAGTATGAATCTCTTGTAAATGCTCTTCCCGATGCAACTATTGTCTATAAATACGACGAGTCAAATGCAGGTTTGGCTGAGGATAAAGAGAGAGCCGACAGCGACACGTCTTCACAGGAAAGCGAAGATAACGGTAACGAGTATGACAGCACAGAGATCACCGATCAGACCGATGATTATAATTCTCACACTGCTCCAAGACAGAGCAGAAATACGGAAAACAATGAAGAATCTCCGAATGGGGCAGACGCAAATCAAGGACAGCCCGGTACAAACGGATATTGGTTTGAAAATGATTTTACGGGTGATTATTCATTCTACAACTATGATGACGGTATGACTTATAACAACGGTGAAAACGGCTATGTCTATAACGGTGAGTGATTTGAGAATCACCGATAACCCTAAAAAATAATTATTATCCCGGTGCTTGGAAGAAGTATCGGGATTTTGTTTGGAGAGATTTTGTGAAAAATGTGGGAATAACCGCCTGCTCAAATGGGTTATCAACATCTATGAGGGATAATGTTGATAACTTGGCAAAAAAATTAGAAGATATATCATTGAAACCGATTTTCAGTGAATATATTTATGCTAATGACTCGGTATTCCAAGGCAGCGGAGAACAGCGCGCAGAAGCTTTGAATGAGTTTTATCGAAAAAATAATGTAGAAGCTGTATTTGATATTTCGGGCGGAGATATTGCAAACGAAACGATCCCGTATCTTGATTTTGAGGCGATCGGAAAATCGCAAATAAAATTTTGGGGATACAGTGATCTTACAACCATTATTAATGCGATTTACGCAAAAACAGGAAAAACTTCCGTGCTTTATCAAATAAGAAATATTAGCAAAGATGATCTGAGATATCAACAGTTTAAGGAGTTTTTTTCGGGACGCAGCGACAGCCTTTTTAAGTTTCCGTATGAATTTGTCAGCGGAAAGAAAATGTGCGGCGTGATAGTCGGCGGCAATATACGCTGTTTTCTTAAGCTTGCAGGGACACCGTACTTTCCCGAAACAAACGGCAGGATCTTGCTTGTTGAAGCTTTGGGCGGAGAAATTCCTCAATTGGTAACTTATCTCAGTCAGCTGAAAATGATGGGTGTCTTTGAGAATTTGAGCGGATTGCTTCTCGGCACTTTTACCAAAGCAGAAAACCGGTCGGGGACGGATGAGGTTTTAATGATAATAAAACAGTTTGTCGGAGATTTGCCTATAATAAAAACTCAGTTCGTGGGTCACGGCACGGATTCGTGTGCTGTTGAAATTGGAAAATATTATTCGTTTGAATGAATGTTGGTGATACTTCATGAGTTTGAAAAAATACGGCAGATTTATCGGCGTTTTGGTTTTGGCGCTTTTGATTGTTTGTACACCGCTGTGCGCCGCCGCAGAAACTGTGACGGTTTTGTGCAGATCGGAAGAATCCGTTGGTATAGGTCGGTCGATCGATGTGATTTTGTCGGTGGAGTCCGATGCGAAATTGAAAGCAATTCAGTTTGTAGTAAAGTACGACAATGACAGTTTGTCGTTTAGCAGTGTTTCGTCCGAAAAATCGGGTGAATTTGAGAATAGCGATCAAAACGGTGAAGCAATGATCATTGCGCTGTTTGATGAGCCTGTCGGCAAAGGTGATATCCTGACGGTGAAATTCACAGCAAAGACAGGGAGAAGCTCAAGCTCACAGGTATTGTGTTTTGAGCCTGTTCAGGCTGTGGACGGCGATGCAAATGATCTGCCTCTGAGTATGACAGATGAAGTTTCCTTTTCGGTTGTGAAAAAGAGCGAAGCATCTTCCGATTCGATACACTCTGAAAGTAATGAAACAGCTTCGGT
>CACYDY010000115.1 GCA_902773245.1 uncultured Ruminococcus sp. | reverse complement strand
GCAAGGTGAATTACGTTACAATTATGGGAATCGAAAAATCAAGGGAAATTGTCAGGGCGCTGACAGACTCTGCAATAGACGCGCTCGGAATTTTTGGCGATGACGCAGCCTTTTTGAAAGAGCTTGCGCAAGAACTTTCGGGCAGAATTTCATAAGGAGGTGAAGCCTGTGAGAGTTCTGAATCTTCACGGCTACAAGGGTTCTGCCGAGAACTCTATGCATCATGCTCTTTTGAGATCGATGAACATGGAAGTGTTCTCTCCTCAGATAGATTATGATAATATTATGCCAAAGACTTTGCTGAGAATTTTGACGGATTGTTATGAAGAATATTCGTGTCAGGCTGTTTCGGGAACGAGTGTCGGAGGTTTTTTCGCGCTTCAAATATGCGTTTTGAAAAAATGTCCCACTATTGTTGTTAATCCGTGCCTGCTGCCGTTTGTTTATTTGCCAAGACTCGGATATAAAAACGAAAAGGGAATATTGCAGTTTACCGAACTGCTCGGGAATCTTACAGGGCTTGACAAAAATTTGATCTCATCTGTCATCGGTGAAAAAGATGAACTGATCGATACTCATGACTACACAAAAGCAATGCTTTTTAATTCGAGATACATAACCGTTCCAAACGGAAAACACAGCGGTTTCACCCTGCCTCTTGATGAGATTTTCAGTGAACATATAAATGATTTTTTAGAAATTAAATAAAACAAGCAAAGGAATGACAAACCTTGAACAGCTCTTCTTATGAGTATCTTGACAAAATAAATTCACCCGCCGATCTGAAAAATCTGTCGATCGACGAGCTGGAAATACTTTGTTCGGAAATAAGAGATAAGTTAATAAAAACAGTGTCAAAAAACGGAGGTCATCTTTCGCCGAATCTCGGAACGGTGGAGCTTACCGTTGCTATGCATTATGTTTACAACACTCCTACCGACAAGATCGTTTGGGACGTCGGTCATCAGGCTTACACTCACAAGATCCTGACGGGAAGAAGAGATCAGATGGATACGATCCGCCAAAAGGGCGGTATCTCGGGATTTCCGAAACGAAACGAGAGTGTTTACGACGCATTCAACGTAGGTCACAGCTCAACGTCGATTTCGGCGGCTTTCGGTATTGCCAAGGCGCGTGAGATAAGAGGAGAAAAGGGAAGAACTATCGCCGTCATCGGCGACGGCGCGCTGACGGGCGGTCTTGCTTTCGAGGGGCTTAACAATGCAGGCCGCTACAAAAAGAATTTTACGGTCATACTAAACGACAACAAAATGTCTATTTCAAGAAATGTCGGTTCGATCGCAAAGTATCTGACTCACATAAGAATACGCCCCGGATATATTAAAACCAAAAAAATCGTCGAGAAAATACTGCTGCACACACCCGTTATCGGAACTCCCATCAGAAAGCTTTTGCTTCGTTCAAAGTCAAGGCTTAGGGTTTCGGTTTACAGAAACACAATTTTTGAAGATCTGGGCTTTGTATATTACGGGCCTGTGGACGGTCATGATCTGAGAAAGCTTATTCACGCTTTGAATGCCGCAAAAAATGTAAGGCAGAGCGTTCTCATTCATGTTATGACGACAAAAGGAAAGGGCTATCAATACGCCGAAGACGACCCCGGTTCGTTTCACGGAATTTCAAGCTTTGATATCGAAAGCGGCGAGCCGATCAGCTCCAAAAAAGGTTTTTCCGCTCATTTCGGCGAACAGCTTTGCGGCTTTGCGAAAAAGGATTCGAGAATATGCGCCATCACCGCCGCTATGAAAACGGGTACGGGGCTTGTTAATTTTTCGCATAATTTCAGAGAGAGATTCTTTGACGTGGGAATTGCCGAGGAGCACGCCGTAACGTTTGCGGCAGGTCTGGCTGCGGAGAAGATGGTGCCGTTTTTTGCGGTTTATTCGTCGTTTTTGCAGAGGTCTTACGACCAGCTTGTTCACGATGTTGCGGCGCAGAATCTTCATGTCGTGCTGGCAGTCGACAGGGCGGGCATTGTCGGCGAGGACGGCGAAACTCATCAAGGAGTTTTTGACGTTGCAATGCTCAACAATATCCCCAACACAACGGTGTACTCTCCGTGTTTCTTCGACGAACTCGGCACGGCAATGTACAACGCAATTTATAAACACGACAACCTCGTTGCGATAAGATATCCGAGAGGAAGTCAGCCGTTTCGGCCAAAGCGCTATGTGCCCGACGAGGTGTTTTCGGTTTACGGCGACGGCAAAGACGCTGCGATCGTCACATACGGAAGAATTTTCTCCTACGCTGCGCAGGCGCTTGAAATTCTCAAAGAAAAGGGGATAAACGTTACGATAGTCAAGCTCAACAGAATACGTCCGATCTCACAGGCGGCGGTTGAAACTGCGGCGAAGTTTAAAAAGGTTTATTTCTTTGAGGAAGGAATCGAGATCGGCGGCGTCGGAGAGCTGTTCCGTTTTATGCTGGGGGAGATCGGCTTTGACGGAACGTTTGAGCTGACGGGAATAAAAGATAAATTTGTTCCGCAGTCAACGGTTGAGGACGCGCTGGCTGAGTTGAATCTTGACTGCGCAGGAATTGTAAACAAGCTTACATGGAATTGATTTGAGGGTGATATTTTGGCTGCGAAAAAAAGACTGGACGTGCTGCTTTTTGAAAAGGGACTTGCCGAGAGCAGGGAAAAAGCCAAGGCGGTGATAATGTCAGGGATCGTTTATGTTGATAATCAAAAATCCGACAAGCCCGGGACTTCTTATCCCGAAACGGCAAACATCGAGGTCAGGGGGAAGACCCTGAAATATGTCAGCAGGGGCGGATTGAAGCTTGAAAAAGCCATTGATGTTTTCAAGCTCAGGCTTGACGGGGTGACGGCGATGGATATCGGAGCGTCGCACGGCGGCTTCACCGACTGTATGCTTCAAAACGGAGCGAAAAAGGTTTTCTCGATAGACGTGGGTTACGGTCAGCTGGCTTACAAATTAAGAACGGACGAGCGTGTTGTCAATCTTGAAAGAACCAATTTTCGCTATGTTACAGGCGAGCAGATAACCGATCCGATAGATTTTTTCAGCGTTGACGTTTCTTTTATTTCGCTCAGGCTGATACTTCCCACGGCGAGAAGCTTTCTTAAAGAGAACGGCGCTGCGGTGTGCCTTATTAAGCCGCAGTTTGAAGCCGGCAAAGAAAACGTCGGAAAAAACGGAGTTGTCAGAGATCCGAAGATCCATACGAGCGTTATAAAAGGGATCATGGAGTTTGCTTTGGAAAGCGGATTCTCGGTGCTGGGGCTGGACTTTTCTCCGGTGAAAGGCCCCGAGGGGAATATCGAGTATTTGCTGTATATTCAAAAGAGCAGCGAGCCGAGTATGCCCGACGACATCGACCCCGAAGGTCTGGTAAAGAGTTCGCATGAGGCTTTGGATAAAAAATAATAATATTGATATCGGTGGTTAATATGAAAATTGCGATCATACCAAATTCGATAAAATATGAAGCGGCGGATCATGCCAATGAGATCATTGGTTTTTTGTCGTCCTTTGACTGCGAGTTTTCCGTTCCCGAGGAGTTTTCGCAGACGGTCGCCGGCGACTCGGTTGAGTATTTTCCGAATAATTTCGAAGCTGTCAGAAATTCCGATCTTGTAATAGCTATCGGCGGCGACGGAACAATTATTCACAATGCCAAGCACGCTGCGGTTTTGGGAAAGCCTATTCTCGGGGTCAACTGCGGGAGGGTCGGCTTTGTTGCAAATCTTGAGCCGAGCGAGCTTTCTCTTTTGGCGAAGATCTTCGACAAAAGCTACTCTGTCGATGACAGAATGATGCTTGAGGTCACTGTTAATTATAACGGCGGCACTCAGGTCCTCTACGCTCTGAACGATGTGACCGTTTCAAAGGGTTCTGTTTCGAGAATGGTCGAGCTTGACGTTTCTTTGAACGGAGAGTTTATCAACTCTTATCGAGCGGACGGGCTTATTGCTTCGACGCCCACGGGCTCAACGGCATATGCGCTGTCGGCGGGCGGCCCCGTTATTGAACCGCATATGAAATGTATTCTTCTGACTCCGATCTGCCCGCATTCGCTGTTCTCACGTTCGGTGCTGTTTTCGGACGATTCGGTCGTTTCCATATTTCCAAACGAAAAATGCGGCGAAGAGATCTTTGTGACGGTCGACGGGATCAATTCCTACAGAATAGGAAAAAACGGCAGCGTTGAAGTCAGAAAGGCTTTGCTTACTGCCGATTTTATAAAGCTTAACAATAAAAATTTTTACAGGATTCTCAATGATAAACTCAACGAAAGGAGAAACTGATCTTGAAAAAAGGCAGACACGCTAAAATTATCGAGCTTATACAGACAAAGGAAATTTCAACTCAGGACGAGCTGATCGAAGCTCTTCGCAGCTGCGGATACAATGTTACGCAGGCTACCGTTTCCAGGGATATCAAAGAACTGAAGCTTGTTAAAATAATGTCGGGAAGCGGAAAGTATTGCTATGCGTCAAATTCCGTAAAGCAGATAGACGTAAGATCAAGTCTGGAGTCACTTTTTTCAACAGCCGTTCTTTCGGTGGACTATGCGGAAAATCTTGTTATTGTGAAAACGGTTTCGGGAATGGCTCAGGCGGTCTGCACTTCGATCGACGCTGTGGAGCTTGAGGGTGTTCTCGGTTCGATCGCAGGCGACGATACGATTTTTCTTGCTGCAAAAAACAAGGAGAAAGCAGTCGGTATTGCTTCGCAGCTAAAGGTTATTTCGATTTATGAAAAAAATTAAGGTGAGATTATGCTATCGAATATTTACATAGAGAATGTTGCGGTTATCGAAAAAGCTAACATAGATTTTGATAATGCGTTTAATATTTTAACGGGTGAAACGGGCGCGGGCAAGTCTATAATTATCGACTCCATAAATGCCATCATGGGGCAGAGAATGTCAAGAGATCTTATCAGGACGGGCGCAAAGTCATCTTTTATCAGCGCAACATTTTCAGACGTTTCCGACGCCGCAAAAAGAGTTCTTGAAGAATGCGGCTATGAGGACGAGGACGGAATTTATATTTTGCAGCGGCAGATCACTGCTTCGGGTAAGAATACCTGCAAAATAAACGGCCGCCCTGCGCCGATGTCCGTTCTGAAAAATGTCAGCTCATATCTTATTAATATTTACGGACAGCACGAAGGATACGACTTCATGACGGCGGACAGCCATATCAAATACATAGACGCTCTGGGGGATTATTCCGATATTATCAGCGACTACAAAGAAAAATTTGAGATTTTCAGCGGTCTTAGAAAAAAGCTCAACTCGCTCAAGGATAATATTCAGGACAGAGAGCGAAAAATAGATCTTCTTCAATATCAGATCGGAGAAATAGAACAAGCCGATCTTCATGAGGGCGAGCTTGAAGAGCTTGAAGCAAGAAGAACTTTGCTCAACAACGGCGAAAGAATAAAAACAGGTCTTGCGTTTTCGTATGCGCTTCTTGCAGGCGACGACGAAGAGGGCGCGATCTCGATCCTTGACAACGTTTGCGACACATTGGACGATATAGCCGAGATGTACCCCGATCTGAAAGATGTGACGTCACGTCTGAGATCTGCGTATGAAGAGGTCAACGACTGCCATTATGAAATACGTGATTTTCTCGACGAGGTCGACGTTGACCCGAGAGAGCTGGAGGAAGTCGAAGAAAGATATGATCTGATCAAAGATCTGTCGAGAAAATACGGCGAAACTGTCGGTGAGATCCTCGACTTTTGCGAAGCAGCTCAAAATGAACTTGACGAGCTTCTCGAATTTGACTCAAACAAAGAAATTCTCCAAACGGAATACAAACAGGCTATGACCAAGCTTGTTGCCGCTGCAAAGAAGCTTACGGCAGCCAGAGAAAAAACTGCGGCGGATTTTGCAAAAGCCGTTATGGAAGAAATGCGTTATCTCGATATGCCGAATGTTGTAATGGTTCCAAGCGTCACAAAATGCGAGTATTCGATAAACGGCTGCGACAGACTGGAATTTTTGATCTCGGCTAACCCCGGAGAAGAGCCAAAGCCGCTTTCGAAGATTGCTTCGGGCGGCGAGCTGTCAAGAATTATGCTTGCGATAAAAACGATCATTGCCGAGAAAGACGAAATTGCAACGCTTATCTTTGACGAGATCGACACCGGTATCAGCGGATCTGCCGCATCAAAGGTCGGAAGAAAGCTAAGGCAGCTGTCTTCCTCTCACCAAGTCATCTGTATCACTCACCAGGCTCAGATTGCTGCGCTTGCGGACGTACATTTGTTTATAAGCAAATCGGTGTCGGAGGGAAGAACCTTTACCAAGATAAAACAGCTTGACACGGAAGAAAGAAAGTATGAGATCTCGAGAATTATCGACGGCGATTCTCCGTCGGAGCTTTCCCTGCAGCACGCTGAGGAAATGCTTAATTCCAAGTGATAAAAAGGAGTATGAGTTTTTATGAAAATACCTTTTTCACCGCCCGATATCGGTCAGGCGGAAATAGACGCCGTTGTTGAAGCGATCAGATCATCGTGGATCACAACAGGCCCCAGAACAGAGGAGCTTTCAAAAAGAGCCGCCGAAATGTGTCATGTTCCCTATGCTGCGTGTATGAATTCCGCTACTGCGTGTCACGAGTCGGCCATGCGTCTTTTGGGAATAGGCGAGGGCGATGAGGTTATCGTTCCTGCCTATACTTACACGGCTTCTGCGAGCGTTATCGAACACGTCGGAGCAAAGCCTGTTATTGTCGATACTGCAAGGGGTTCCTTTCATATTTCCTACGAAGCTCTTGAAAAAGCTATAACCCCAAAAACCAAAGCCGTGGTTCCCGTTGATCTGGGCGGCGTTTTGTGCGATTATGACAAAATTATTGAAATTGTCGAAAGCAAGAGGAGTATGTTCCGCCCCAAAAACGATATCCAGAAGGCGATCGGAAGAATTGCCGTTGCAGCCGACGGAGCGCATTCGTTTTTGGCTGAAAGAAAGGACGGAAAACGTTCGGGAGAGCTTGCGGATTTTACAAGCTTTTCGTTCCATGCGGTAAAGAATTTTACAACAGCCGAGGGCGGAGTTCTTGCGTGGAAACCGATCGGCGGGTTTGACGGAAAGGATATCAAAAAGACCCTGGCGCTGATGTCGTGCCACGGGCAGGACAGAGGTTTTAAGCCCGAGGGCGAAAAGCCGTTTTGGGAATATGACGTTATGTTCACGGGTTACAAAAACAATATGACCGATATTCTTGCGGCTATCGGACTCGTTCAGCTTGACAGAGCCGACGAGATCATGGCTAAAAGACG
The DNA here is from genome assembly GCA_902773245.1 of uncultured Ruminococcus sp. Lineage (GTDB taxonomy): Bacteria > Bacillota > Clostridia > Oscillospirales > Acutalibacteraceae > RUG592. The sequence goes on along the minus strand of CACYDY010000115.1, from coordinate 1,829 downwards.
TTACATCGTTTCAAGATATAACGAAGAGCTTCTCGGAATAAACGGAGTCAGTATTATAAATCATTTTGAAACTCTCGGTTCAAGCTGTCATTTGTATCAGGTTCGCTTCCCGGGAAAGGACGAGAGCTTCCGAAACGAATTTATGAACAGAATGCTTGAAAAGGGTGTGACAACAAATGTTCACTACAAGCCGCTGCCGCTTTTGACGGCTTACAGAAAGCTCGGATTTGATATTTCGGACTATCCGAATGCTTATGAAATGTACAAAAACGAGGTTACGCTGCCGCTGTTCACACTTTTGACCGACGAGCAGATCGATTTTGTTATCAAAGCTTTCAAGCAGACCTGCAAAGAGATGCTGTAATTGTTATTTTTCTCATACCGAAGGGAGCATTGTAAATTATGAACTACGAGATCATTGCACTTGACATCGACGGAACATTGACGACTACCGACAAGGAGATCACGCCAAGAACAAAGAAAGCGCTTGTCGAAGCTCAAAAGCTTGGCAAGAAGGTCGTTCTTGCTTCGGGTAGACATAACGCCGGAATGAAAGACATCGCCGAAGAGCTTGAGCTTGGAAAATACGGCGGCTATATCATGGCTTTCAACGGCGGAAAGATCATCAACGCCCAAACCGGTGAGGTTATAACCACGACTTATTTTCCTCATGAGTACATACAGCCTGTTTATGAATGCCTGAAAGACAGCAATATCACCGTTATCACCTATGAGGATGATATGATCGTCATGAACGAAAAAGTAAACGACTACACGCTTGTTGAAGCAAACATTCTTAAAATGGACTATAAAACCGTTGATAATTTCACGGATTACGTCAGCTTCGATGTGAACAAGCTTTTGCTTGCGGGCGAACCCGAGGAAATTGACAAATATGAAAAGATTCTGTTTGAGAAATATCAGGGCTATTTTGACGTGTTCAAAAGCTGTCCTTACTTTCTTGAGGTTATGCCTTTTGGTGTTAACAAGGGGGCAAGCCTTTCAAAAATGCTTCCGAAAATCGGACTTGACAGCAAACAGCTTATTGCGTGCGGCGACAGCTACAACGATATGACTATGATCGGCTACGCAGGTCTTGGTGTGTGCATGGCTAACGGCGAGAAGGACGTTATGAAAATTGCCGATGTGGTCGCAGATTCCAATGATGATGACGGAGTTGCAAAAATAGTCGAGAAGTATCTTTTGGGAGAGTGACAAATTTTGATGTATTCACGATCGGCTGAGTTTATAAAAAAACGGAGAAACGGGTTAAAGCTTTTGAGCGCTGCCGTTTCAGCAGTTCTCATGTTGTCGTTTCTGCCGATGTTGTCTGTTTTTGCCGACAGCGCGGGGGTTTCTTATGAAATAGAAGAGCCTGTAATGACTATCGACATTCCGACGAACATTACCGTTGTTGACAGCACCACAAAGCAGAGCAGTCCTCTCTTTCAGGAGGGTGGTTTCGACTATATTCAGACGATGTCGAAATTCCGTGAAAACGGAGATTATCTGTACGGCAAAGGAAACGGCGGAGCTTTTGAATTTGAGTTGGCAATTATCGGCGACTCCGACAAGATCGCTGATCTTTCGAAGCTTTCCGACAAAAAACGTCAGAAGCTTCTTTCGGAAATTTCACAGCAGCCCGAAGTGGTTGAGTGCGAGTTTTATAATAACAATGCCGGATATTTTGTCAAAATTTCAAAGAGTACCGCCGATTCCTCAAACAGAACATTCAGCGAAGAGTATATGACTGTTTATGATTCAAAGGATATTACGGTGAGGTTCTCGTCGGTTAACGACAGTTTGACCAAACAAGAGCTTGAACAGCT
>CACYDY010000114.1 GCA_902773245.1 uncultured Ruminococcus sp. | reverse complement strand
TAATGGAAGGTGTTAGTATGACAAATCAGGAAATGGTAGATAAAATTGTAAGCAAATCCGGCATTACACGTGAACAGGCTGAAAAGGCGCTTGAGCTTAATAACGGCGATCTTCTCGACGCAATGATCTATGTTGAGAGAACCTACTCAACTTACGCAGGTTCGGCGCAAGCCCACAGTCAACAGCAGCAGCCGCATTTCGAGCAGAATGATTATTCCGGTGGTGCGCAGTATTCACAATTCAACGTTGATGAACAGAAGTTTGAGCATAAGAAGAGCGGGGCAGTAGGAGCTCTGTTCAAGAAGCTTTTGAATGTGAGCGTTTCCAACGGGATTACGATCTATTACAAAGAGAGTGAAATCGTGACTATTCCTCTTCTTGTGTGGATTATTCTCTTTTTCTCAAGTGTCAGCACTTTGGCTGCGATAATGTTTATCACAATGTTCTTTGATGTACGTTACAGCTTCAGCGGCAAGGAGCTTGGAAAAGACAAGGTAAACAGAGTTATGGCTGATATTTATGATTTCGTTCAGAGTTTGAAGGTAAGAGTTTTTAATTAATGAAAGTTAGTGATTGAGAGAGCTATCCGATAAAGTGCAGGCTTTGTCGGATAGCTGCGTTCTTAGTGTATAATTTTAATTGGCAGCCGCCGAGCGGAAATCAACTTATTGTTATAAATAGTCAGGCGGCATTACAGGCAGGCGTGTGCCCGACTTAGTATATAATTTTAGTGGGCAGCCGATGAGCGAAAGCCTACTTACCGTTACAAAATGTCAGGCGGCATTACAGGCGGGCGTGTGGTTGCCCGGGTTCTTAGTGTATAATTTTAGTTGACAGCCGATGAGCGGAAGCAATCTAACCGTTACAAAGTATTTGGCGGCATTACCTACGGGCGTGTGCCCGCGTTTTGTCACTTGTCAAAATTCCGGTAATGGAATATAATGTTTATAGGTTACAGTTCATTTTTAAGAATACAAAAGAATGTTATTATAGAATATTATTAGCAGAGGTAAAATATGCAAAGTATATTAATAATTGAAGACGAAGAAAAAATTGCTCGTTTTGTGGAATTGGAATTAAAACATGAGGGATACGCTGTTGAAAAAGCAACCGACGGCAGAACCGGGCTGACTCTTGCTGAAAGCGGAAATTATGATTTGATACTGCTTGATATTATGCTTCCCGGAATAAACGGAATCGAGATTTTAAGAAGAATAAGACGTGAGTCCGATGTTCCGGTTATCATGGTGACTGCGCGTGACGCAGTGATGGATAAGGTTTCGGGACTTGATATGGGCGCAGATGATTATATTACAAAACCGTTTGCAATCGAAGAGCTTCTTGCGCGTATTCGAGTAACTTTGAGAAAAAAGAAAGACAGTGCAGCGGTGCAGTCATCGGTTCTCCATTGCAGTGGTCTGACCTTGGACGCAAACCGCTTTAAAGTTGCATACAACGGAATACCGATCGAGCTTACGGCAAAGGAATTTGCCCTGCTTCAGGCGCTCATGCAAAACAAAAATATTGTTATGACAAGAGATAATCTGTTGTCAAATGTGTGGGGATATGACTACGTCGGGGAAACAAATGTCGTAGATGTTTACATAAGATATCTGCGTCAAAAAATAGACGAGAAGTTTAAAACGAAAATAATAACAACCATCAGAGGAGTTGGGTATGTTATCAAAGAAGATTGAAGACAAGAGCAAAACCCAAAAGAAAAAAACTATCAATAAAAAAATAAAACAAACAAAGAATATTTCCGTTAAAAAAGAAAATAATAAAAAAATAACAAACTCCGCCCCCAAAATTAACAAAAAACAAAGTCAAAGAAATAAGTCGATAGCGTTTCAACTGACAAGCGAGAATTTGTTGTCAAGATTGTTTATCGGCATATTTGTCGATATTTTATATGTTGTCGCTATGCTGTCGGCGTTTTTATACAGTGCTCAAAGAGAAGTCAACGGAAGTATCTATTATTTTGGAAGCTTTGATTTTTTCTTGAGCGGCAGTCCGCATAATTTAGGCGAGCTTTTGAGATCGATCGCAGTTCGTGTGTATAATAATAAAGGCGAATGTTTTTCTTTTGATTTTAACTATTACGGCGAATTTTTATCGGTAACTCTCAATATAATAATTATTATACAGATAATATATTTTTTGTTTTCCTGTGTGTTTGTTCCCATTCGTATCAACAGAAAGCTGAAGCCTCTTTACACCATGACCGAAGCTGCTAAAGCGCTGAAAAATGTTGACCTGACAGATGACGAGTTTTCAACCTTGCAGGACGCTATCAACAAGCTTTCGCCGAACGACCCTGATTTTAAGCTTCATACGGGAAAAAGGGAGCTTTTGGGAATGGAGGACGCTATCAACGACCTTCTCGAAAGAGTGAGAAATTCCTATCAAAGTCAGATAAGATTTGTTTCGGACGCTTCGCATGAGCTGAGGACTCCTATTGCGGTTATTCAGGGCTATGCGAATATGCTTGAACGCTGGGGCAGTGAAGACAAGGAAATTCTTGACGAATCTATTGCGTCAATCAAAAGCGAAGCGGAAAATATGAGCAGACTCGTTGAAAATCTCTTGTTTTTGGCAAGAGGTGACAGCGGAAGAACGGTGCTGCGTATTGAAAGTGTAGATTTCAACGACTTGATGTGCGACATCTACGATGAATTTGTAATGATCGACGCCGAGCATGAATTTCGTCTTGATCTTAGATCGGACATAACGTCGTCTGCCGACAGCTCTCTGATCAAACAATGTTTGAGGATACTTGTTGATAATGCAATAAAGTATTCTCCAAGCGGAACGGATATTATTCTAAGACTGCAAAAGCGTGATGATAATTATTTTTCGATCGATGTTCAGGATTACGGAATAGGAATAAAAAGTGAGGATGCAAGCAAAATTTTTGACAGATTCTATCGGAGCGACC
>CACYDY010000113.1 GCA_902773245.1 uncultured Ruminococcus sp. | reverse complement strand
GGTGGCGGGCTTCGCCCGCCACCTATCGGGGCTAACGCCCCGAACCCTGCATACATTCACTCTACTCTTAAGTTGTGGATAGTGGATTTATTATTGGTAATTAAAGAGCCTTTGTTTCGATCTCTTTCATTATCATATCAATATACTGTTCGATAGTCATTGCTCCGATGTCGCCGTTCTTTCTGGAACGTACCGATACAGTTGAAGCTTCGATATCCTTATCGCCGCAAAGAAGCATATACGGAACCTTCTCCAGCTGCGCTTCTCTGATCTTGTAGCCGATTTTCTCGTTTCTGTCGTCAACCTCGCAGCGAACGCCGTGCGCTTCAAGCTTTCTCTTGATTTCATAAATATAGTCAAGATGTCTGTCGGCAATAGGCAAAAGCTTTACTTGAACAGGAGCAAGCCACATCGGGAATGCGCCTGCGTACTTTTCTATCAGAAGCGCAAGTGTTCTTTCGTAACAGCCGATAGACGTTCTGTGAATAATATACGGGTTTTTCTTTGCGCCGTCTTTGTCAACATATTCCATGCCGAATTTTTCCGCAAGCATCTGATCGATCTGGATCGTAATAAGAGTATCTTCTTTTCCGAAAACGTTTTTGATCTGAATGTCAAGCTTCGGTCCGTAGAAAGCAGCTTCGCCGATACCGATTTTATACGGTATTTCGAGCTTGTCAAGAATATTCTTCATTACTCCTTGAGCTTCGTCCCACTGTTCGGGCGTTCCGATGTATTTTTCTCTGTCGTTTGGATCCCATTGTGAGAAACGGTAAGAAACGTCCTCGTAAAGTCCGAGTGTTTTCAGCATGAACGTTGTAAGCTCCAGACAGTTCTTAAATTCGTCCTCAAGCTGATCGGGGCGGCACATAAGATGACCCTCCGAGATCGTGAACTGGCGAACACGGATAAGTCCGTGCATTTCGCCGCTTGCTTCATTTCTGAAAAGTGTAGATGTTTCGTTGTAGCGAAGCGGGAGATCTCTGTAGGAACGCTGTCTGTTGAGATAAGCCTGATACTGGAACGGACAAGTCATCGGACGCAGCGCAAATACTTCCTTGTCCTTCTCTTCGTCGCCGAGAACGAACATACCGTCCTTGTAATGATCCCAGTGACCCGATATTTTATAAAGATCGCTTTTAGCCATGAAAGGTGTCTTTGTCAGAAGCCAGCCTCTTCTTTGCTCCTCGTCCTCGACAAATCTTTGCAAAAGCTGAATTACTCTTGCGCCCTTCGGCAGCAAAATTGGCAAGCCCTGACCGATAACGTCAGCCGTTGTAAACAACTCCAGCTCACGGCCGAGCTTGTTGTGATCTCTTTTTCTTGCTTCTTCAAGCTGAGCGAGGTGTTCTTCCAGCATGGAAGCTTTCGGGAAAGCCGTTCCGTAGACTCTGCAAAGCTGAGCTTTTGAGGCATCTCCTCTCCAATAAGCGCCCGTACAAGCCGTAAGCTTGATAGCCTTGATAGGGGATACACTCATCAGATGAGGCCCTGCGCACAGATCTGTGAAGTCACCCTGTTTGTAGAAAGTAATACTCTCGCCTTTGTCCGTGTGTTCTTTTGCGAGTTCAACCTTGTAAGGCTCGTTCATTTCTTCGAGAAGCTTAATTGCTTCCTGCGGCGGAAGCTCAAATTTTTCAAGCTCAAGACCGCTTTTAACGATTGCTTTCATTTCCTTTGTGATAGCTTCAAGATCTTCGGGTGAGAATGACTTCTCGACCTCAAAATCATAGTAGAATCCGTTGTCAATAGCAGGTCCTATTGCGAAATGAGAATTTGGATAAAGATGCTTTACAGCCTGAGCCAAAACATGAGATGCCGTGTGCCAAAAAGCCTTTTTGCCGTCGGGGTCGTCAAAAGTGAGGATCTCAAGCTTGCAGTCCTCGGTGATCGGTGTTCTCAGATCCGACACCACCGAGTTTATTTTACATACACATGCCGATTTGTAAAGTCCCATGCTTATAGATTTAGCAATTTCGGCGGGTGTGATATTTTCCTCATACTGATTAACAACTCCGCCTTTAAGTTCTACATTGATCATATTTTTCACTCCTTTTAATTATTATAAACATATAATTGATTGAAAACGGACTGCCTGAAATTTTTTTGCAAAACAAAAAACTGCGCCCCTCGCAAAAGGGACGCAGTTATATAAAAACCCGTGGTTCCACCCAAATTCAACACAACCGAAAAAGGCTGTATCCTCATTGTGACCGATAACGGGGTCAGCCGTTCTGCCTTATTTCGGCAAACTCTCAAAGGTGGTGTGCCAAATACCGCTGTTATACCCGATTTCAGCCCATGTCGGAGTATTCTCTGAAAGCAGCTTGTTGTATCAGGCCGTCCTTATCAACAATTTATAATTTATTTGATTTAATGCTATCACATTTTTTTGAAATTGTCAACAGCTTTTTTTTGCTTGTCAGGGCTTTTGAATAAGTAAACAATCTGTGACCATATTTTATAGTGTCGCCTTGGAGCGGCGAGGTAACTTGGTCTTATCCTAACTTTAGGGACGCTAAGGTATTTCGCCGGCG
>CACYDY010000112.1 GCA_902773245.1 uncultured Ruminococcus sp. | reverse complement strand
GATAATAAACCGCTCTTTCGGCGGAAAGCCCTTAAGTTAATGAAATATCCCTGCGGACTTTGGCAGTCAAGCACACCCAACCGTTTTCTTCGAAGCGTTCTATAATGTCAAACTTTTCGGATACCGCCTGTTCAACCTCGCTGCTTCTTGAGTCAATTATTCCACTCATAATATACACCGAGTCTTTAGTCATAAATTGATCAACATCTCCGCTAAGCGCAATGATAGCGTCGGCAACTATATTCGCCGCAACAATATCGTATTTTCCGCTTATCTTATCGGCAAGGTTGCCGCAGACAACTTCAAATCTGTCGTCGACATTATTAAGCTGCGCATTCTCTTTTGCCGTTTTTACCGCCATTTCGTCAATATCGACTCCCACGGCGCTCTCACACCCGAGCAGCAAGCCGGCAACCGCAAGAATACCGCTTCCGCAGCCTATGTCAAGAATTTTCATTCCCGGCTTTACATACTTCTCTATAACCTGCAAAACAAGTCTGGTTGTTTCGTGAGTTCCCGTTCCGAAAGCAAGTCCCGGATCAAGATTCAAAACAACTCTGCCGTCCGGATCGTATTTATCTCGCCACGTCGGTCTGATAAGAAGCTTCTCGCCGATGGGAATAGGATTGAAATATTGCTTCCAGTTATTCAGCCAATCCTCTTCGACGCAGCTTTCGCACTCTATTTCGTGTGAGATACCCTCGCTCTTATATCTCTCGCTCAAGAACGAGATCGCCTCCTGGGGGTTTTCCTCGGGGCTGATATAAACGTGAACCACTCCTTTTGAGCGGTCTTTTTTCAAAAGCTCTTCGTCGATGAGATCAATGTGGGCTATCTCTTCGACCTCCTGCTCAAGCATGGAGTAATCCTCAATATAAATTCCGTAGGGAACAACCATCTGCGCAATATCTCCTGCCAAATCAAGACTTTCGTTAGGCACGCTTATTTTTATTTCTGTCCAATCGTTCATATTGATCTCCTTTTTCAACTGTTTTATTTTGCCCGCTTCAACAGCTTTAGGGGAGCGGCTGCCCCCCTAAAGCTATCGGTTGTTATGTAATTATAGTTAACGACATTGGAAACTGCCTGATTATTAGCGATGCGAAGCTTATTAAAGTTTCGATCAAGCCTTTTCAAAGGCTTGCGGTTTCCAAAGGCGGAGCCTTTGGTCGCTGACGGAACAAATCGGAAAACATCGACAAATTTCCCTCAGCAAAATCAAAAAACTATAAATCAAAGCAACTCTTAAAATAATACCTTTCAGTAAACACATAACCGGGCAACAGCGAAGCGAATTGCCGGTCTGAGAAAGAAATGCCAAATCTTAACGCTTTCGAGTATAATAATTATTCTTCAAAAAGCTCTTTCAGTTTATTGAAAAAACCTTTGCGGTTTTGATAGTTCTTTTCGCTTGAGTTTCCGTCAAACTCCATCAAAAGCTCCTTTTGACGTTTTGAAAGATTTTTCGGTACTTCTATGGTGACAGTAACATACTGGTCGCCTTTTCCTCTTCCGTTCAGACTCGGAATGCCTCTGCCCTTGAGTCTGAAACGATCGCCCGGCTGAGTGCCCTCACGAACGTTGTATGTAACCTTTCCGTCCAATGTCGGAACGACAACCTCCGCGCCCAGACACGCCTGAACAAAAGTAAGCGGCAGCTCGCAGTAAACATCGTTGCCCTTTCTCTCGAATATCGGGTGAGGTCTGACGCTGATGGTAATATACAAATCACCCGCCGGACCGTGATTGATTCCTGCGTTGCCTCTTCCACCGACGCTCAGTCTTTGACCGTCGTCAACACCTGCGGGGATATTAAATTCCTCTTCTTTTGTCTGTCTTATTCTGCCCTTTCCGTCGCATCTCGGACAAGGATTCTCCACGATTCGACCCTTTCCGCCGCAGGCGTCACACGGTCTTGTTGTCTGAACAACGCCGAACGGTGTTCTCGAATTTATCTTGACCTGACCGCTGCCGCCGCAGGCAGAACACGTCTTTGGCGACGTGCCTTTTTTAGCACCCGAACCGTCGCACTCGTCGCAATTGTCAATACGCTGAAAAGAAACCTTTTTTCGGCAGCCTTTTGCGGCTTCTTCAAATGAAATGCTGCAAACTGTTTCAACGTCGCTTCCTCTTCTGGGAGCATTCGGGTTTGCCTGACGTCTTCCTCCGAATCCTCCGAAAAAGCTGTTGAGAATATCATCAACATCAAAGCCGCCCGTATAAGCTCCGCCGTAACCGCCTGCGCCTGCGCCGTAATTAGGATCGACACCTGCATGACCGAACTGATCGTAACGAGCCTTTTTATCCTTGTCGGACAAAACTTCATAAGCTTCGTTTACTTCTTTGAAGTTTTTTTCGGCTTCTTTGTCATCGGGGTGAAGATCGGGGTGATACAATTTTGCCTTTTTTCGATAAGCTTTCTTTATTTCATCGTCGGACGCGCTTTTTTGAACGCCCAGCACCTCATAATAATCTCTCTTGTCAGCCAAGATTATGCCTCCTTTGCGATATTTGCGGCGCAGATCATGAACCGCAAGATCTCCTATATTTCAATCACTATCTACAACTTATGAATTTGTTTCTATCGATCCAAGGTTTTGAATCTACTTAACATTTATTGACGTCACCCATACCCCCAACCCCCTTTCCCTCGAGGGAAAGGGGGCTAAAGGGTGGCGGGCTTCGCCCGCTACCTATCGGGGCTTACGCCCCGAACCCTGCATACATTCACTCTACTCTTAAGTTGTGGACAGTGGTTTTTAAACCGATAAATTTTACATCAACCTATTGACAACAATACACCGATTTGTTATAATTAACTAAAGAAACTTTTTGGAAAGGTGCAAAACCGCTATGAGTAACCTTATGAACAAAGCCTATTCATATTATTACTTTAGCAAGCCGGGTTATTTTTATTCCGGTTTATTTGTCGTGCGTCAAACATCAAAGAGTTAAATTCACGTTTATTGTTGTATAATAAAGTGTATATTTACCGATGTTTGCACACGCAGACATCGGTATTTTGGTTTTTAAAAAATTTCAGAGGAGAGAGAATTATGAACTGCGTTTTTAAAAGAAAATTACCGATACCAAAAGAAATCAAGGAACAATTTCCGCTGACCGAAGAAATGGCTCGTGTCAAGGCTGAACGAGATGATGCGATCAAAAAGGTTTTCACCGGTGAGTCCGATAAGTTTTTGCTGATAATAGGCCCTTGCTCCGCCGATTACGAAAAATCCGTCATGGACTATGTTTTCAGACTTGCAAAGGTTCAGGAGAAGGTCAAAGACAAGCTGATTTTGATACCCAGAGTGTATACAAACAAACCGAGAACTACCGGCGAGGGCTACAAAGGAATGCTCCACCAGCCCGATCCGCTCACCGATTCGGATATGCTCAAGGGTGTTACCAAAATCAGAAAGCTGCATATGAGAGTGCTTGCGGAAACAGGTCTGTCCAGCGCAGATGAAATGCTGTATCCCGATAATTACAGATATTTGTCAGATCTTCTTTCTTACGTTGCGGTCGGCGCGCGTTCGGTTGAAAATCAGCAGCACAGACTTACCGCAAGCGGTATAGATATCCCCGTTGGAATGAAAAATCCCACAGGCGGCGATATTTCCATAATGCTGAATGCCATCAAAGCTGCTCAGTGCGGACATACCTTTATCTACAGAGGCTGGGAGGTTGAAAGCACGGGCAACCCTCTTGCTCACGCCATCATGAGAGGCTGGACGAATCCGCAGGGACAGAATATTTCCAACTATCATTATGAGGATCTTGTGGGACTTATTGAAGCGTACAATAAAAAGGGCTTGAAAAACCCGTCGGTTGTCATCGACTGCAACCATGCAAATTCGGGCAAGCAGTATCTTGAACAAATACGGATCAGCCATGATGTTATTCACAGTATTCACGAAAACAGCGAGATAAAGAACATTGTCAAAGGCTTGATGATAGAGAGCTACATCGAGGACGGAAACCAGAAGGTGACAGATATGGTATACGGAAAATCTATAACGGATCCGTGTCTTGGCTGGGAAAAATCCGAAAAGCTTATATATGAAATTGCCGATATACTTTGATAATTTTATTCGGTAACGTTTGCAATGCCGAAAATCTGTGCAAAAATTCAAGACAGCCCTGTCAAAGTTTTGTTTTAGCTGTTGACATATCGCTTGATTTGAGTTATAATAAGATCAATTGATAATGTAAATGCGATGATAGGGTAAAAGGTTTCGGAAGAACACTTTTTCAGAAAGCCGTTGGCCGATGTGAAACGGCAGTGTTCCGAATGCTGAGCTCACCCTTGAGCGGTCGACTGAAAGGCTTTTGCGCAGAGTAGGAAGAACGGCTCTTCCCCGTTATAGGAAGCCGGCATTGTTTGTGCCTAATGAGTGGGTTCTTTAATGAATCAATAAAAGTGGTACCACGGAACTATGAATCGTAGTCTTCGTCTTTTAATAAAAAAGACGAGGACTTTTTGATTTGTTTGGGAAACAGTGCCATTGCCAAAACATCGCTCACATTCATATTATGAACAGATGAGGAGAGAAAACTATGAAAAACTTTGAAAGATATAAAAGACAATATTTTAATCCGCCCGTCAATGAGTACAAGTGGGTCAGAAAAGAATATGTCGACAAAGCCCCCACATGGTGCTCGGTTGATCTTCGTGACGGAAACCAGTCGCTTATCATTCCCATGAGCATTGAAGAAAAGCTCAGCTTCTTTGAGCTTCTTGTTAAAATCGGATTCAAGGAGATCGAGGTCGGCTTTCCGGCTGCAAGCGAAACCGAGTATAATTTTCTTCGCAGACTTATCGAGGAAAACCGTATCCCCGATGATGTGACGGTTCAGGTTCTTACGCAGGCGAGAGAGCATATTATTCTTAAAACGTTTGAAGCGCTCAAAGGCTGCAAAAATGCTATTGTTCATTTCTACAACTCGACTTCTCTTGCTCAGAGAGAGCAGGTGTTCAAAAAGTCAAAGGACGAAATAAAAGAGATCGCAGTCAGCGGCGCTAAGCTTATCAGAAGACTTCAGGAGGAAAACGGTACAAATTTCCGTGTCGAATATTCCCCCGAGTCTTTCACGGGAACGGAACCCGAATATGCTTTGGAGGTATGCAACGCCGTGCTTGATGTTTTGCAGCCTGTTCCCGAACATAAGGCTATTATCAATCTGCCCGTGACGGTCGAGCATTCCATGCCGCATATCTATGCAAATCAAATTGAATATATGTCCGACAGACTTAAATACAGAGATGCCATCGAGGTTTCTCTCCACCCTCACAACGACAGGGGCTGCGGTGTTGCCGACACCGAGCTTGGACTGCTTGCCGGCGCAGACAGAGTTGAGGGAACGCTTTTCGGAAACGGAGAAAGAACGGGCAACGTTGACATTGTGACTCTTGCTATGAATATGTTCTCACAGGGCGTTGATCCGAAGCTTGATTTCTCGGATATTCCTTCAATTTGCGAGCTGTATGAAAACGTTACGAGAATGAAAGTCTATGATCGTTCTCCGTATGCCGGTTCGCTTGTTTTTGCGGCTTTTTCGGGTTCTCATCAGGACGCTATCGCAAAGGGCAAGAAGTGGCATGAAGAAAAGAATCTTTCCACGTGGACAATACCGTATCTGCCGATAGATCCAAAAGATGTGGGCAGAGAATATGAAACGGACGTTATTCGCATCAATTCTCAGTCGGGCAAGGGCGGCGTAGGCTATCTGCTCGAAACAAATTACGGTTACACACTCCCGAAAGCCCTCGGCGAAAAGGTAAGCTATTATATCAAAAATATTTCCGATTTAAACCACAAGGAAATGCTTCCCAACGAGGTTTTTGACGAGTTCTGCAAGGAATTTATCAACATAAAGGAACCGCTCACTTTAAAGGATATCGTTTTCAAAAAGATCAACAACGGCGAGCGTATGCACGTTACTATGACGATAAGCGTAAACGGCGAAGAGAAAACGATCGAAGCCGAGGGTTCGGGCAGACTCAGCGCAGTAAGCCGCGCATTAAGACACAGCCTTAACATTGATATTTCCGATCTTTCATACACCGAGCATGCTCTTGAAAGAGGGTCGGATTCAAAGGCAGTGACATACGTCAGCATTGCCGACAAGCACGGAAACGTTGAGTGGGGCGTCGGTGTTGACAACGATATTATTTACTCATCAGTCAACGCTTTGTTCTGCGCCATCAACAGACGTGAGAAAAAACGTGTGGAGCTTTGATCGTTTTTGATGATAATAATTCATTATCCACAATTTAAGAGTAGAGTGAATGTATGCAGGGTTCGGGGCGTAAGCCCCGATAGGCGGCGGGCGAAGCCCGCCACCCTTTAGCCCCCTTT
>CACYDY010000111.1 GCA_902773245.1 uncultured Ruminococcus sp. | reverse complement strand
TCTTTGTCCCTAAGGGGTACGCACATACCTCCGTCAACTTTTTCCGCAAAGAAATTGACAGCAAAACAAAATGACAATTTGAAAAATAAAATGCTGCTTGCCCGAATTATCTGACAATTAAAATCAGCTCAACGCTGAATTTACGATATCGCTGATAGCCGCCGCATCGTTGGAAATTATCAAAGTAACATAAGAACCGTTGACCGCAACCTCACAATTTCTGATTTTTTCTGCTTCGTCAGCATTGTAGTTTTCCTGCTGAGCAAGCTTGGAATCGTATCTTGTCTGTAAAGCCGCACGAATAGTTTCAACCTGAGAATCGTCGGCAGCCTTGATAAGAACTACCTCGTCCTGATTTACACCGCTGCTTGCGACTCCGCCGGCATAGTCGGATACTTCATCTGACGAAAGTCCGTAGTAACGCTCCAGGAGCTTGTCATTAAGCTCTGCCATTTCGGGAAGCTCCACCGACTCTTTTACCTGAGCAAATACGCCCTTTAACTCGGAAGAGGACTCTGCTGCGTTCTCTTCGCCGCCTGCCGAAACAGCCGATTCCTGCTGCGCCGAGGATACTTCTGCCGTACTCTGCGCAGATGACTGTGACGGGGCTTCTGTTGATTTATCGCCGCAGCCGCAAAGACAGAGTGCGGCAAGAAGTGCGGCAGCCAATAATTTTTTCATGATATATTCTCCTTTTTTGTTAATAACTAATAACTATCCATAACTTAAAGTCGATCCAAGAAACCGTTTCGAGTTTGCTGCATTGATGTCCTTTAAGGTATGAGCAGTGAATAAATTTCTCTTAATATGCATTTATCAAACGTTGTGCAGAATATAATCCGCCCACATCTGATAGCCTTCCATAGACATATGAATACCCAATGTATCGGGGTCTTCGCAAATGTATCTCGGCAAGCTGTTGTTTTCGTCTGCAAAGACAGACCAGGTATTCAGAAACTTACAGTCATTTTCTGCCGCAAATTTCTTTAGCTTTTCGTTGTATTCCATGATCGACTCGTTTGTCAGATTACCCTTCTCAGCCGTCGAAACCATAGGTGTTATGGATTCGAGGTATATCGTAACATCGGGTGATTTTGCTCTGAATTTTTCGAGGAACAAACCGATATTTTCTATAGTCGGGTCTATGCCCGAAGTATTCAGGTCATTGACTCCCAATCCGATTATAGCCTTAGACGAATTTGTAACTGCAGCGGCATCTTCCAGAAGTATTTTTTCGCCGTAATAAACCGGATGGACCTCGTATGGGGCATAAAGATCCCACTGACAATTGTACCAGCTCAGGCTTCCGGAGCAAACAAACTCTGCGTCCCCCAAAAGACCCATAATATCATTGCACGTGCTGAATGCGACAGTGATACTGTCACCCATTATTACGCAGTCGTCAAACCAGCTTAAGTCAACGGGATCATTGAGATATTTTTTTTGCTTGAGCTTGTTTTCTTCGCCCTGAGATTCTTCGTCGATCTCATCTTCGTCTTTATCTTCGCTGCTTTCGTCCTCTTCATCAAACTGACTGTCGGTATCCTCACCGTCGGCACTTTGTGAAGCGATATCATCGGTATTCTTGGTATCCGCAGACGCTGTCTGTGAAGCTTCGCTCTCGGATGAATATACAACATTATCCAAATTAATCTCTACAACATTTTCTGACATAGAAGTATCTTCCGCTTCGGCATTCGCGCCGCAAGCCTGAAGCAGCAAAAGAGATAACACGAGAGAAACTGCTGCAATTATTTTATGTTTTTTCAAATCTTACACCTCTTTATCTATTATGCGCCAATAATCAGAATTTATAAAACCAATTACAAATCACACTTTAAACTGCAATTATCTTTAACACAAAATCAATTCTGTAGAATAATGCCAAATTTATTGTAACACTAAATTTGACATTATTCAACCTTTTTCAAAAAAAACATTAACATCTCTAAAATTCATTGCCGTAATGAGATTTCTTTAATACAAATTAGAAATACTCTCATACTATTTTATAATTTTCCCGGCACGGATTTGATAATTATGAAGCCCATGTTTGATAATTGAGAAACCTCGTTTGTAGTTTATCATTCTGTCTTTGACACAAGAAAAAAAGAGTCTTCAACACTTTATGCGTCAAAGACTCTTCTTTGTAAATATTATGACATATTGCTCGCAATGATAAGGAATGCAAGAATTGCCAGGAACAATCCCGGAATTATCAGTGCTTTCAGTGATAATCTCATCGGATCAACTTCACGGTTGTCAGGTCTTTTTTCGTATTTTTTGATCATACTGCTGATGGTGAAATTGATCTCATTCTGACGTTTTTCGGCTTCCGCCTCTCGTTCTTGCTTTCTGCGGTAGTAGTCTGCCTTTATTCTCTCTTTTTCCCGTTCAAAATCATCAAAACTCGGAGCACGAACGTCATCACGAACTTTATAATTGTCAAGCGGGTCTGCATATCCGTCAGCCGCATTTTGATAAGAAGCTTTTCCGCTCGCTATGTTGTCAAGCTGCGCGCTGTAATTATATGACTGACCGCCATAGCTTAGTCCCTCGTCTGCGGAGGCGCCGTTTCCGAAATCGAAACCATTCTGCGTCTGCGGCGAAGCTCCAAAATCCAATCCATTCTGTGTTTGCGGCGGATTCTGAAAATCTATTCCATACTGTGTCTGAGGCGGAGTTCCGAAATCCAATCC
>CACYDY010000110.1 GCA_902773245.1 uncultured Ruminococcus sp. | reverse complement strand
TTTTTTATTTAAAAAGGGGTTGTTTCAATGAGTGGAAAATACAGCGAAAATTCCCCCGAAACAGCTGTGGAGCATCTTGATCCGAAAATAAAGTCCATTTCCGGAAATGTTGACTATATTGTAAAGAATATGACATACGGGGACTATCTCGGCGCAGTGTACAGCTATGAGGACAATGTTCGAAAGAAATCTTTTTATGACAGCAAATTACCGCCAATAAGAATTAAATTCGAAAAGAAAAAGAAACATCTGGAAAAGCTGAAAAGGCGTTCTGCAAACAATCGTGAAGAAAAACAGCGTATCGTGAGCGAGGCTTTAAAGGAAAAGGAAGAACTTCGGCTAAAAACACAAAAAAGAATGGACGTGCGGATATCAATGGAGGTCGAACGCGCAAAGCAAAATGCGCAGGCTGACATTGAACGTCATAACGAGGCGTATAACCGCCAAGTGAAAGATTTTAACGACAGAATAAATATGATCGGCAATGATATCAAAAAGCTTAATCACGAATATAAAAAAATAGACAGCTATCGTGATAGGTTCGAGGATTATCAGCTTGAGGAATCGAGTGAGGTTGCCGACAAGGAAGCCTACGCATGGCTGAAAAAAGCAAAAGACAGATTCTGGCTTTCGCCGTTTCAAAGAGAGCTTTTGAAAAAAGACGTTAAGGAAGTTTGCGGCAAGCGAATTTTAAGCTCGGAGGATCTGCTCCGAAGAGAAAAAGAATTTGCCGAGTCCGATATTTTCAAAGAGATCAAAAAAGGAGAGGTAACTTCCGATATTATCAAAAAAGAATCCTTTTGGGTGAGCTTGATCTCAACAATTTTGGTGATCTTGATTTTGCTGGGCGCAGTGATAAAGCCTGCCAATTCATTTTTGACAGGAGTTCAGGCAGGGGCGAGCATGGTTCTGATGTCGACATTGCTTTTTGCGGTAATTAATTTTCTGGGGCGGCGGTTTATTTTTCGATCGAAAATTTCTGCGGAAGAGATCATTATGCTTGTGAATGCAGCTTTATTGGGCTTGATTGTCGGTTATATTTTATGGAAAAATTTGATTTTTGATAAAAAGACCGTTTTTGCGATAGGCTGCACTGTGATCTCGGCTTTGAATTTAGGCTTTTGGGATTACAAGCTGCTTACGTCAAGATATTTGGAAAAGTTTATGAAAATGTTTCCGTGGCTCAAAAATCGGGCAAGAAGCGAAGTGTTTAAGAAAGCTGCCGATCTTGAAAACGGGAAATATAATTTGCACATATATTGCTATCTTAACCATAATTTTGTTGTTCAGTATCTTTCGGTGAATTACAAAAACAACGTTTCGGGAACTCTCGGCAACAAGGGGGAAGAAAACCGAAATCTTTACAAAAAGAATAAAGAGATCTTGGAGCAGATGAAAGAGGAAAAGAAGCTTCTTGACGAGCAGTATGAGGAAAACAAGGCGTATGAGCTAAGGCGTATGAAGCGGCTTGAGCAGGAGATCGACAGGATAGAGGGAAAGAGAAGCGATACTGCGACTCTCGATCTTGAGGGATATGTATCACAGAAGGTCATGGAAAGGCTGACTCGGCTTGACAGCGATTATACAGCCCTGCTTGTCAGAATAGAAGAATGCGAGCTTGAATTGCAGGAGTTTAAAAAGAAGCTTGATATCGTTGAAAAAAAATACGACAGCTTGGCAAAGCAGCTTGATCTTATTCGGTCGGCGCTTCGATATTGGTATAAGACTCCTCTGCCGTCGGCTACGGACTATTCTCTTCTTGATCTTTTGTGTTTTGAAACAAAAATGCAGATCAATATTATTCACCATGATTGTCAGCCGTTTGCATTCAGGTATAACGCTTCGGGGTTTGAGAAAAATCCCTGTCGGATCGTCAAGCGGATAATTTTCAGATATATAAGAGGTTTGATAAAAATTAACCCCTGCCGACTGCTTCAGATCAATATTATTGATCCGATATCCGATCCGAGTATTTTGCTTGGTGACGAAATATTCAAAAGACTGACCCCAAAAGGGATAATCAGGGGTGTGGAGTCCCCGACCGATTTTGAAATCAGACTTATATCAAACGAGGGTGAATACGCAGAGTTCAGAAAAATGTTTGGTTCGCAGTGCGGAGAAATATATCGTCTTTTAAAAGAAAACCACGACGAATTCGGTGAAGGTGAAAGATACAGTCTGGAGCTTGCAAATAGAATAAAGGACAAGCTGAACAAGAGGAAAAAGGAAAACGATATCGGTGATGATAATAAAGAAATACAGCCTTATATGTATCAAGTCATGATGTTTGTTGTTCCGAGAGCAGATGATGTGACGGATTTTGAACCGCCCAAGGAGATAGTAAAATCCATCGAAAAGGATTATTATTTTAATATGGGACTTATGCCGATATTTTTTGTTGATAATAACAGCGTTCACGAAAAGTGGCGTGATATTGTGAAGAAGTGTCCGGCGGACTGCGTTGTGAATCAGGGGAAAAAAGCGAAAAAATAGATGTTTTGAAAAAGGAGATCTTTCGAGGGTCTCCTTTTTTTGTGGGATATTTTGTTTATCATTAAGGGTGCGTTATAATAAGTATTTTTAAATTTGATAAAAAAATTTGTTAAAATTTGAAAAATATATTGACAGGAAGTTGACTGTGTGGTAAAATTTATATATAAATTGATCATTTATAATTTTAAATATTGTAATTATTGAAAAGGAGGTAATGCACAATGTCAAAAAAGCTATTAAGCAGTATCACAGCGGCGGCACTTGCAGTAATTACGATGGTTACGACTGCTTTGTATCCTGCTTCTGCCGCAAAAATAAGCGTTGAAGAAAAGCTAAG
>CACYDY010000109.1 GCA_902773245.1 uncultured Ruminococcus sp. | reverse complement strand
GTGCTTTGCGTGACGAGCACCCCTGAGTTGAGGTTTTAATATACTTTCCTCGCCGCCCCAAGGCGACGCAGCGATTCTAAAGTTGGTACATATATGACTGCGTCCCCAAACCCCTGCGTTCGAACTTCATATTTTCTTAAAGTTGTGGACAACGCTAAAAAACTCGGTTCGGAACAGAAAACCGCTCCAAGCCGAGTTTGAATTGTAACCGATCAATTGATTAAAAACCTGTAAAAATCAGTCAAGGATAAAATCTATTTTCTCATATCTTGCGCAGCTCAGAACCACGCTCACAAGCATTATCAGTATTCCTGCCGCTATTCCCACAAAAAACATTCTGCTTCCGCCGGAAACTATTGCATACACACTCACATACGTGTAGGGAGAAAGAAATTTGAATATCTTCAAAGAATCCGACATAGAACCGATGATACCGAAAAGAACCGTCACCGTCACCACGACCGCCGAAATAGACGACGCCTGCGACGCTGTGTTCATAAATGTCGAAAGCAAAAACGCTATTGACAAATAGATCATTTCAATAAGCAAAAATGCCGCTGCAGCAAGTATAATCTTACCCAAATAATCCATCTTGTTATTCGAGTACAGCATTGCAAGCGAGATGAGCAAAACTATCAGATTATAGAAAAACAGCGTGATGACCTGCGCGGCAAATGCCGTAAGGACTGTTGCGATCCTTGTGACGGGCAGAGAATAAATAAACATGATATCGCTGTCGCCCCTGCTGCCTGTGTTTGCCGACGCCCCGAGATACGAGGCATAAACACAGCCGACGATCAGCATGATCTGCATACATACTCCGAAATTCACACCGAAATCCTTAAAATCAGGCAGCGAACCCGCTTGCGGATCGGACGACACCGACGACGGAACGCTCGACAGCATATCGCTTATAAAATCGGGCAAGCCTGCATTGAGAAGGTTGGTGAACATGACTATTATCAAAATAAACAAACACAAAGATATCAGCGACCACACCAAGAAATTTTTCGTTCTCAGTCTGAGATTATAACCCAAAAGCGAAAAAGAGAAAAGTCCGTTCATCACTCGTCACCTCCGTTTTCCATTTCCATTTTCTTTTCGTAATATCTCACCAAAGCGTCGCCCAGCGACGGAAGCGTGATCTGAAGATCGTCAAGATCGTAATGGGTGAGCGCCTCGATAAGATCATTGATATCCTTTTTGTAAAGGAACGAGATGTAACCGTTGTCCTCGGTTATTTCGGTTATTTTAAACAAGGTGTAAAGCGCCGAGATATCGTCGCTTGTTTTTACACTGACTCTTCTTGTGTCGCTCTTCATCAGAACCTTTTTTTCCGAAATTTCAAGCAGCGAGCCTTTTCTCATAATGGCTATTCTTGAACATATCTGCTGGAGAAGATCTATGTTTCTGTCGGTTATGACGACTGTAACACCCTCCTTGTTAAGATCGAGAAGATAATGCGCAAGCTTGTTTTTGGTGTCTGAATCAAGAGCAACAAAAGCGTTGTCCATAATTATCAGCTGCGGATTTCCCATAAGAGCAATGACTATTGCGATCTTTTTTCTGCATGAAAGCGGCAGGCTGCCGATTCTTTTGTTTTTGTCCACATTAAAATGCTTGCAAAGCGACATTACGGCTTCGTTATCGTTGACCCCCTTTATTTTTGCGGCAGTTTTAACAACGTCTATCGCCTTCATTGTTTCGCAGTATGTGGGATTTGCAGGCATAAATCCTATTTTTTGTTTTCTGTCGACAGAACGCGCATTGGATTTTTGCCCCATGACGGTGAGCGTTCCGCTCGTTGGTCTGATAAAATCCATCATAAGATTGACAATAACGCTTTTACCGCTTTTCTTAGGTCCGGCAATACCGAAAAAATCGCCCTTATTAACAACAAATGTGGTTTCACCCAATGCCGGGCGTTTTGTGTAATATTTCGAAACCTTATCAAGGGTTATAATAGCCACGTGCAACTTCCTTTCTCAAACGAATGTTAAATTCGGTTTGTTGTAAAAATTTTCACTCAATGTAAATTATACTTAATTTCGGTAATTTTTTCAACAGCTTTTAATGATTTTATTATGAAACTTTTTCTTTTTTTATAAT
>CACYDY010000108.1 GCA_902773245.1 uncultured Ruminococcus sp. | reverse complement strand
TTTTTTAAAAAGGAGGGTTAAACATGACTATGAAGGAACTCAGGGAAAAAGCAATGAAGCTTCCGCTTCTTCCCGGTGTTTATATAATGCATAATGCGAAAAAGGAAATTATTTACATCGGAAAAGCCAAAGCGTTAAAAAACCGTGTCAGTCAGTATTTCGGTTCGCAGAATAATCATAGTGCTAAAGTCAGAAAAATGGTTGAGAACGTTGACTACTTTGAGTATATTATCACTGACAGCGAGTTTGAAGCTCTTGTTCTTGAAGCGAGTTTGATTAAACAGCACAAACCGAGGTATAATATATTATTGAAAGATGATAAAGGCTACAGCTATATCAAAATTTCAAAAGAACCGTTTCCGAGAATTTCGGAAGCAAAAAAGCCGGACTCAACCGGCGAGTTCATAGGCCCATACACCAGCTCTTATTATGTAAAAAACGCTGTCGATCAGGCAGTCAAGATATTTAAGCTGCCGACGTGTTCAAAGAAATTTCCCGACGATTTTCGAAAAACACGTCCCTGTTTAAATTTTCATATAAAGCAATGCTGCGGACTGTGTCAGGGAAAGATCTCACAGGAGGAATACGGAGAAACTATCAAAGAAGCCGCTGCGTTTTTAAAGAACGGTTCGACGCTGTCTGTTAGGGAGCTTGAAAAAGAGATGACACAGGCGGCGGAAAACCTGGAGTTCGAGCGTGCCGCAAAGATTCGTGACAGGATAACAGCAGTCAAGCGAATGGGAGAAAGACAAAAGGTCGTTGCTTCAAAAATCAAGGAGCAGGACGTTATTGCTCTTTTCGGCGACGGAGAGGACGGCTGTTTTCAGGTATTCAGATTTTCAAACGGAATGCTGTATGACAGAGAAACATTTTTGATAAAGGAACTCGGAGATGAAAACACGGCTTTCGGAGAGTTTGTTTTACAGTATTATTCAATGCGTGATAAAATCCCCCCCTGTGTTACCGTTGACAGGTCAATAGATGACAAAGCCGACATGGAGCGTTGGCTTTGTGAAAAAGCGGGGCGAAAGGTGGAGATCTTTACACCTCAGCGCGGCGAGCGTTCTCAGCTTGTGACAATGTGCAAAAACAACGCAGCCGAGGTTCTTGCTCAGAGCAAAAACAGTCAGGGCAGACATTACGCCGTTCTCAAGGAGCTTGGAGAGCTTCTCGGGCTTAAAAAGGTGCCCGTTTATATCGAGTCCTATGACATATCAAACTTGGCAGGAACGGAAAATGTTGCCGGAATGATAGTTTTTGAAAACGGAAAACCGCTCAAATCGGCATACAGAAAATTTAAAATAAAAACTTTTGAGGGTCAGGACGATTACGCTTCCATGAACGAGGTGCTGACACGAAGATTTGAAGAATATCACAAGCTCAAAGATACCGGCGAGGGATTCGGCAGACTGCCCGATCTGATATTGCTTGACGGCGGCAAAGGGCAGATCTCTGCAGTAAGACCTGTCTTAAAGAAAGCCGGAGTAGACGTTCCGCTGTTCGGAATGGTAAAGGACGACAATCACAAAACCAAAGCGATAACGGACGGAGAGGGTGAGATCGAGATCAAGTCGATCAGGAGTACGTTCACGCTTGTTTCCCAAATACAGGACGAGGTTCACCGTTTTGCAATAGGTTATCATCATCAAAGGAGAAGCAATTCCGTTTTCAAAAGCTCGCTCACCGAAATTGAGGGTATAGGCAAAACAAGAGCCAAAAATTTGCTGAAGCATTTCGGTTCGATAAAAAACATCAGAGAGGCGGAGCTTGAAGAGCTTGAAAATGCGCCGAGCATGACAAAAAATGCGGCAGACGCCGTTTATAAGTATTTTCACGCTTCGGAAAAAAACGATCAGTGACAAAATAAAAACGGAAACGATGTCAGAATTTTAAATTTATCACATTAAATAATAAAAAATAAAAAAATGTTATTAAAAAAGGTTGACAAAATAGTAACAAATGTGTTATACTTTTTTTAGTAAAAATTAGGAGTTTAATATGCGAGTAATAACAGGAACTGCCAGGGGCAGAAAGCTTGAACAGCTTGTGGGTGACGACGTTCGTCCTACCACGGACAGGGTCAAAGAAGCGGTGTTCAGTATTATTCAGTTTGATATTGAGGGCAGGCGTTTCCTTGACTTGTTTGCCGGTTCGGGTCAAATGGGCATCGAGGCTTTAAGCCGAGGCGCCAAGAATGTCGTGTTCGTTGACAACAGACGAGAGTCGGCCGCAATTGTGAAAAGAAATCTTCAAACAACAAAGCTTGGCGAAAATGCGAAGATAGTGATGTCGGATTCGATAAGTTTTCTGAATGTTACGGGTGAAAAATTCGATTTTGCTTTTCTTGACCCGCCGTATGGGACGGGGCTTTTGCAGTCCGCTCTTTCGAAAACAGAGCGAGTTATGAACAAAACCGGTCTGATTTTGTGCGAATCCCCGTCAAACGAGGAAATGCCCGAGAAGCTTACCGATTTTGTCAGATACAGAGTGTATAAGTACGGAAAAATAAAAATTACCAGCTATTGTCACAAAGAGTTTGCCGAGGAATGAAAACAGCGGTGATTTGAGGAGGAATATCATGCGTACCGTTATATGTCCGGGCAGCTTTGATCCCGTGACGCTGGGACATGTTGATATAATAAAAAGGGCAGCAAACACCTTTGACAAGGTTATCGTTGCCGTTTTTGTGAACAAGGCAAAAACGCCTTGTTTCAGCATAGAGGAAAGGATCCACTTTTTGAATGAGGTTGTGGGTGATCTCGAAAATGTTGAGGTTGTTTCATGCGAAGGACTGTTGGCAGATTATGCGAGAGAGCGAAATGCAACCGCCGTAGTAAAAGGATTGCGTGCCGTTTCGGATTTTGAATATGAATTTCAGATGGCACTTACCAATAAAATGCTCAATCCGGAGCTTGAAACCATATTTTTCACATCACGGGCGGAAAATATGTATCTCAGCTCAAGTATTGTAAAAAATGTTGCAAGTTTTGGGGGCAACATCAGGGACTTTGTACCTGAATGTATCCATGACGAAATTCGTGACAGATTATGTGGAGGAGGGAAAAATAATGAAGGTTGAGGATTTGCTTGACGATTTGACTGACCTGTTGGAGGACTCAAAGGAACTGCCGGTTGTTAACAAAACAATGGTTGACAAAGCTCAGATAGCCGATATTATCGACGAGATCAAGGCTAATCTTCCTGCTGAAACCCGACAGGCCAAGGCTATTGTAGCAGACAGAACCAAGATTCTCAGCGATGCCAAAAAGGAAGCCGAGGCGATCATCAGCGTTGCCGAAAAGAAGAGAAACGATATGCTCGAAAACAACGAGGTTGTTGTCCAGGCAAGACAAGAGGCCGAGAGAATAGTTGCCGAAGCCGAAACAATGGCTAAAAAAGTCAAGAATGCCGCAAACAACTATGTTGACAATCTTTTGGAGCGTACCGAAATGGCGCTTTCGGCTAACCTTGCCGATTTCCAAAAGAAAAGACAGTCTATTGTTCAAGCTCAAAGAAAACCCGGTTCGCAGAAGAACGAAGAGTAATTTGTTTTTCCGAACGGATATTATAGAAAAAGCAGTGACGGTTGAAAAAACTGTCACTGCTTTTTTGTGGTGTGTTGAATTTGACGCCGAGAAAAACCTAAGGAACCACTGATTAAGTCACGCCCTGCGGGCTTGACACTCATTTTGCTTGCCTAACAAATCGAGTCAAAAACACGCATAGGCTTTTCAGCCAATTTGCCGAAAAGCCTATGACAAGTGGGGAGGGATTAAAGGGATCGGATCAGTTCATCAGGCTGCAAACAAGATCGGCGTATTCCGAAGGATCTTCAAGCTGCAAGCCTGCAATTATCACTGCTTGGCTGTAAAGAAGCTTTGCGTACTTTTCTGCTTTATCCTTGTCTGCCGTAATGTTTGCAATAAGCGCATTTACAGCCGGGTGAGAAGCGTTGATCTCCAGAACTCTCTCTGCCTTGACACGGGCTTCGGGCTGCGCCATGGACATATACTTCTCCATTTCAAACGAAACTCCGCCTTTTGCTGTCAGGCAAACAGGGTGGCTTTTGAGCTTCTTCGAGAATACAACCTCCTGAACCTTGTCGCCGAGAATGTCTTTGATAAATTTAAGCGTTGAATCATCGTTTTTGTTTTCATCGTTGGGCTGAGCTTCCTCTTCGATGTCCTCGTTGACGATGTTTTTGAATTTTTTGTCGTTGTAATCGCCCATGCTCTGGAATGCAAATTCGTCTATTTCCTCGGGGCAATAGAGGATCTCCTTGTTCTTGTCACGGAAATATTCAGTTTGCGGAAGCTTGTCAATGTTCTCAATGCTTTCTCCCGTTGCAAAGTAGATCTCTTTTTGATCCTCTGCCATTCTTTCGGTGTATTCTTTGAGAGTTACAAGCTTCTTTTCCGTTGACGAATAGAAAAGCACAAGATCCTTAACAACGTCCTTGTGAGCGCCGTAGTCGGCAACGAGTCCGTATTTGAGCTGTCTGCCGAAGTTAGCGTAAAACTTTTCGTAGGCTTCTCTGTCGTTTTTCAGCCACGAAGCAAGCTCGTTTTTGATTTTCTTTTCAAGTGTGCCCGCAATGTTTTTGAGCTGTCTGTCGTGCTGCAGCATTTCTCTTGAAATGTTGAGCGAAAGATCCTGCGAATCGACAACGCCTTTCACAAAAGCAAAATGCTCGGGAAGAAGATCGGGGCACTTGTCCATTATTAAAACGCCGCTGCTGTAGAGCTGGAGTCCTTTTTTGTATTCCTTTGTGTAGTAATCAAACGGAACCTTTGACGGAATGTAAAGCAGTGACTTGAATGTTACAATTCCCTCAACGGAGTTGGAAAAGACCTTGGCAGGGTTCTCAAAGTCGAAGAATTTTTGTTTGTAAAATTCGTTGTACTCATCGTCAGTGACATCTTTTTTGCTGCGCTGCCAGATCGGAACCATGCTGTTGAGAACCTCGTCCTCTTTGACCTCGTCGTATTCGGGGTGTTCCAAGTCGCAGTCCTCACGGAGCTTTCTGTGTTCCATTTCCATGATTATCGGGTAGCGGATATAGTCGGAGTATTTTGTAACAAGCGCAGAAATTTTGTATTTTTCAAGGTATTCCGAATACTTTTCGTTTTCAGTGTCCTCTTTGATTTTGAGGATAATCTTTGTGCCGACGGTATCCTTTTCGATTTCGGTAATCTCGTAGCCGTCGACGCCCGAGCTGTTCCAGCGGTAAGCGGTGGGGCAGTTGTATTTCTTTGTTTCGACGGTGATCTCGCTTGCAACCATGAAAGCGGAGTAAAATCCAACGCCAAACTGACCGATAATGTCAACGTCGTCATTCTTTTCGTTTTCCTGCTTGAATTTGAAAGAACCGCTGTTTGCGATAGTTCCGAGATTGTTGTCGAGATCGTCTTTATCCATGCCGATTCCGTTGTCGGAAACGGTAATAATTCTGTTAGGCTTGTCGATTTCGATATGAATTTTGAAATCGTCTTTGTTAAGTCCCACATTCTGATCGGTGAGAGAGATGTAGTAGAGCTTGTCGATAGCGTCGCTCGCATTGGAGATGATCTCTCTGAGGAAAATTTCTTTGTGAGTATAAATAGAGTTAATCATCAAGTCGAGAAGTCTTTTGGATTCCGACTTAAATTCTGTTTTAGCCATATATAATTACCTCGGTGTTTTAGATTTTAGCACTCGTATTATCTGAGTGCTAAAATAGTTATATAACAATTTGCAGTTTTTGTCAAGAGGTGATTTGTTAACTTTTTTTGAATACGTTTTTTTGTGGAAAAATAACGGCGTTCGTTCCCGAAATATATTGAAAAATCAAATTAAAATGTTATAATGATAAATATACAAACGTTTATTCGATGATTAACAATACGATGTTTGCTGCTAAAGAAAATATGACGATCTAAGGCAGGGGTTGGGGGTATGGGTGACGTCAATTCGGTAAAATAGAATCGAATTTTGTAGTCGACAGGAAATGAACTTTAAGTTGTGGACAGTTATTAACAATAAAGAAGGCTGAGGTTTCAAAAATGTTTCCCATATTGGATTTATTAAAAAATATCATCAATTCCGTCACAGCGGTTATCTTTTTGTTGGCTGCGTTCTATTTTTTGATAAACAGTCAGAAAGAATATGCCGCAGCCGCTGCCGTTTTATATTTATTACTACTGATAATAAAAAGAATGATCCGCGGCAAATCCGTTGATAAAATGACCGGAAAGGAATTTGAAGAGTATTGCGCAAAGCTTATCAAAAAGAAAGGCTTTCACAAGGTTTGTGTCACTCCGTCGTCGGGAGATTACGGGGCTGATGTGATCGCATACGATTTTTGGGGCAGAAAATGGGTTTTCCAATGCAAAAGATTTAAGGGCAAAGTCACCAATAAAGCGGTGCAGGAAGTTGTGGCTTCAAAGGCTCACTACAATGCGGACAAGGCGGCAGTTATTACAAATTCCGAGCTGACAGTTAAAGCAAGGGAGCTTGCAAAGGAAAACGATGTGGTTTTGTATGAAAAAATAAAAAAATAAAAATAAAAACAAAAACCGAAGCCTCGAAAAATAAGCTTCGGTTTTATTCAATTATTCAATAATTATTTACCGATTTTGACGCCGTTGTCG
This sequence comes from uncultured Ruminococcus sp., assembly GCA_902773245.1. GTDB lineage: Bacteria > Bacillota > Clostridia > Oscillospirales > Acutalibacteraceae > RUG592. The sequence goes on along the minus strand of CACYDY010000108.1, from coordinate 1,018 downwards.
GTGTAGCCTACGCTGTATCTGAGAACGGCGAGGCTGTCGGCGCTGTCAACGGAGTTGTCGAGGTTAACGTCTGCATATTTTCTTTGCTCGCTGCTGAATGCTTCAAGTCCGACGGATTCACGAAGAATGAGAAGCGCATCGCTTGAAGATACACTGTCGTCGCCGTCAACGTTGCCGTAGAAGAGCGAATCGCCGTAAATAATAGCCGAGATCGGAACGAATTTGATGTAATGTTTATTGGCATAAGCTTCCGCAGCAGAACCGCTGAATCCGTAGATCGACAGATCAGGGCAGCGATAGAACGGTATTATACCCTTGATTTCGGTGACGCCGGCGGGGATAACTACCTTTGAAAGCTTCGTACAGCCGCAGAATGTTCCCTCGGATATGGTAGTCATATATCTTGGAATATAAACCTCGGTCAGAGATTCACATTCCCAAAACGCATTGTCCTCTATCGTTGTGATAGAATCGGGGAGATTGATCTCGGAAAGTGCGGAGCAGCCCCAAAATGCGCTCTTTTTGATAGTTTTGAGTGTGTCGGGCAGCTCTACCTTTTGCAGCTGAGCAGCATCGTGGAATGCAAATGTTTCGATCGTTTCGACAGAACCCAATATTCTCACTTCTTTGACGGAACTCCATGCGAATACATATTCTCCAAGCTTGGTCACGGAATGGGGGATAGTCAAGCTTTCCAGAGAGTTTGTATGAGAAAACGCCGAATTGCCGATCGATGTAACCTTGTCGCCGAGATTCAATGTCTTTAACGACTCGCAGCAGCAGAAAGCGTTTGTTCCTATAGAAGTCGTATCCGAGCCTAATTTGACGTCGGTGAGAGCAGAACAGCCGTAAAACATACTGTCAGTAACCGTCGTCAACGATTTTGGCAAAACAACTTTTTTCAGATTCGAGCAGTTTTTGAAAGCTCCGTTTCCAATATCTGTGACACCTTCGGGAATGGTAACCGAGGTCAGTGTTTTTGAATAAGCGAATACGCCGTTATCAAGTGAGGTTACCT
>CACYDY010000107.1 GCA_902773245.1 uncultured Ruminococcus sp. | reverse complement strand
TTAAATTTTCTTGAAATACGCCCGAAGGAAGTGCCCTTGGGGTACGTCAGTATTCCTGCGAAAATTTGCCTTGTTCAGAACAAATTACTCTAAGCATAAATTGAAAATTTATTTCTTCACAGTTCCTAATGAAATTGCCCAAAGAGGTGATACAGTGTTATTAAAATCATTGGAGATCCAAGGATTTAAAACTTTTCCCGATAAGACAAAGCTTTCGTTTGACAAAGGAATTACCTCTGTCGTAGGGCCGAACGGCTCGGGAAAAAGCAATATCAGCGACGCCATACGCTGGGTACTCGGTGAGCAGTCGCCCAAAGCTCTTAGATGTTCAAAAATGGAAGATGTTGTTTTCAACGGCACCGACAACAGAAAAAAAGTCGGTTATGCCGAGGTTACTTTGACAATTGAAAACAAAGACAGAACGCTTGCTTTCGACGGCGACAGCGTTGCTGTCACCAGGCGGTATTACCGTTCGGGCGACAGCGAGTATCTTATCAACAAAGCGTCTGTAAGACTAAAGGATATTCATGAGCTTTTTATGGACACGGGACTCGGACGTGACGGATATTCGATGATAAGCCAAGGCAAGATCGACTCGATCGTTGCGTCAAAAAGCGAGGACAGACGTGAGATCTTCGAGGAAGCATCGGGTATCTCTCGATATCGCTACAGAAAAACCGAAGCCGAAAGAAAGCTCAACCAGACCGAAGAAAATCTTCTGCGTCTGCGTGATATCCTCACGGAGCTTGAGGACAGAGTGGGACCTTTGGAGAAGCAGGCTAAAAAAGCAAAGCTCTATCTTGAATACGCAAAAGAAAAGGAAGGGCTGGAAATTGCTCTTTGGCTTGATACTCTTGAAAAGTCAAGCAAGATCCTGCGTGAACAGGAGGACAAAATTACCGTTGCAAAGGCTCAGCATGAAAATGCAGTCAAAGCTCTTGAGGGAATCGAAAAAGAAACGGAGGATATTTATAACTCAACCGGAGAGTTTTCCGTCAAAATGGACGAGATAAGACGCATAAACGCCGAACTTGAAAAACAGGTGGGCGAAATTCGCGCAAAGGTTTCGGTTGAGGAAAATAATATCAAGCATAATCTTTCAAACATAGAAAGACTCGGAAACGACCTGGACAGAATTGACGAGGTTTGCGAAAATATCCAAAAAGAGGCGGATGAGAAAAGGCTTCTTGCTGCCGATTATGAAAAAACTCTTGAAGAAAAACAGGAAGAGTTTAACAAAACAACCTTGCTGTTGTCCAATATTGCTCGTGACGACGGCAAAAGCTCGTCGCTGCTCAATGATTACAACAGTAAAATTACCAAGCTTAATATTGAGCTTGCCAATGCTCGTGTTGCTAAAATGACGGGTTCAACCTCTATTTCCGATATTAAATCAAGACTTGAAAATATTGATCATTCATTGTATACTAAAAATGAAGAGCTTGAAGATAGCAGAGAGGCGTTCTCCGACTATCAGGCAATGCGTGACGAAGCGTTTGACGGTTTTGAAAATCTTACAAATTCTGTCAAAGGCTATGAGATCATGCTTGAACAAAAGAGAAAAAAGCGTGATGAGATCAAGTCTGCGGGCGACAAGCTGAATCTTGATATCAGCGAGGTCAAGCGGCATATTTCGTTTTTGGAGAATATGGAGCGTAATCTTGAAGGCTTCAATCAAAGCGTCAAGGTTGTGGTGAAGGAGTCGAGAAACGGACTTCTGAGCGGTATTCACGGTCCTGTGTCGAGAGTTATCAAGGTGCCCACGGAATATGCCGTTGCCATCGAAACAGCCCTCGGCGCAGCTATGCAGAATATTGTTACCGCCACCGAGGAAGATGCTAAAAAAGCTATTGCGTTTTTGAAAAAACGTGACGCAGGACGCGCTACGTTCCTTCCGATGTCTACCATCAAAGGCAGCGAGCTTCGTGAGGCAGGTATCGAAAGCTGCAGGGGCTTTGTAGGAATAGCAAGCACGCTTTGCAGCTGTGATGAGAAGTATGGCGGTATACTGCGTTCTCTTTTGGGCAGGATTTGTATTGCTGAAAATCTCGATCGTGCCGTTGAGATCGCAAAACGGTATGGCTACCGTTTCAGAGTCGTAACGCTTGACGGTCAGGTCGTTAACTCGGGAGGTTCGCTGACGGGTGGTTCGCTTAACAAAAAGACCGGACTTCTCAGCCGTGTCAGCGAGATCGAAAAAGATAAGAAGAAGCTTGAAGAACTAAACAAAAAAATTACCGAGGAAAGAAAGCTCTACGCTCAGGTCAATGCGGAATGCGGAAGCGTTGAAGCAAAGCTTGTTGAAAGCCGTACAAGTCTTGTCAGAGTTCAGGAGGACAAATTCAGAGTCGAAGCCGAATGCAAATCGTCACAGGAACAGATAAAAACTCTTGAAAAAGCGGTTATGGATCTGGAGCTTGAAAAAGAAGAGCTTCAGGATAAGCTTGAATTTCTGGAGGAATCGCAAAAGAAAGCGGAAGCCTATCTTTCAAAAATAGAAAGTGATATTGACGGCGTTCAGAAAAAAATTGACGAGCTTTCGGGTGAAATGGCTCAGCAAAACGAAAAGAGAGAAACACTCACAAGCGAATTGCAGGATATCAAGCTTGAAATGTTATCTCTTCAAAAGGACATCGAATCTCTCAAAGCAGATATTGAGCAGGCAGAGATCATGGGATCGGATCATTCGATAAAGCGGCGTGAGATTATTGACGAAATAGACAATGTAAAAAAGCTTAATTCTCAGACCGAAAAAAGAATATTTGAGCTTCGTGACGAAGAGATGAAGCTCAGAAGAAACGTTGCGTCAAACAACGAGAGAATAACCGATCTCAGCGCAAAACGTGCAAAGCTTGAAAAAAGAAGCTCACAGCTCAGACAGCTTGAGCGTGACAAGTCCGCCGAAAGGGAAAATGTAGGACAGGAGCTGGCAAGGCTCGAGGAGAGAAAGAATAATCTGAACAAGCAGTATGACGATATTATCAGAAAGCTTTGGGACGAATACGAACTGACACCCCGCCAAGCGAAAGAAACTGCGGTTGCAGTCGAGAATATTTCTGCGGCTCAAAAACGGCTCGGTGATCTTAAAGCAAAGATCAAGGCTCTCGGAAGCGTTAACGTGGCAGCTATTGACGAATACAAAGAGGTATCGGAAAGATATGAGTTTATGAAAGCTCAGGTCGGCGATGTTGAAAAGTCTAAAAAAGAAATAATATCGCTCATCGGCGACCTCACAAAGCAGATGAAGGAAATATTTATCGAGCGTTTTTCTATGATAAACAAGAATTTCTCAGAAACCTTCAAGGAGCTTTTCGGAGGGGGAAATGCTTCATTGTCGCTGACAAATGAAGATGATATACTCAACAGCGGTATTGACATAAAATGTCACCCGCCCGGTAAGCTTGTTTCACATCTGGAGCTGCTTTCGGGAGGAGAACGGGCGCTCGTTGCAATTGCGTTGTATTTTGCGATCATGAAAGTAAGCCCTGCGCCGTTTTGCGTCATGGACGAGATCGAGGCTGCGCTTGACGAGGTAAACGTTGACAGGTTCGCCCAGTATCTGAGAAAAATGAACGATAATACACAATTTATTTTGATAACCCACCGCCGAGGTACTATGGAAGAAGCAGACGTGCTTTACGGTGTTACAATGCAGGACGAGGGAATATCAAAGCTGCTGGAGCTTCATTCAAGCGAGGTTGCGGCAGGATTTACAAATTTAAGATAAAAAGTATGAGGTGATAGTGTGGGATTGTTTGCAAAAATTAAAGAGGGTCTTAAAAAGACAAGAGATAATGTAGTCGGACAGATCGACTCTATGCTTAAATCTTTCACGAAAATAGACGAAGAACTCTTTGAGGAGCTTGAAGAGCTTTTGGTGATGGGCGATGTCGGTATCGGAACATCACAGAAAATTTGTGAGGAACTCAGAAAAAAAGTCAAAAAAGAGGGCGTTACAAACCCGAACGAGGTTCACCGCCTTTTGCAGGAGATCGTAGCCGAAATGCTCGAGGGCGGTCAGGAGCTTAATATTAATACAAAGCCGTCAATAATTCTTGTGATCGGAGTTAACGGTGTCGGAAAGACTACAACGATCGGAAAGCTTGCAAATAACCTTAGACAAGACGGAAAAAAGGTGCTTTTGTCGGCTGCCGACACTTTCCGCGCTGCCGCTATCGACCAGCTTCAGGTGTGGGCTGACAGAAGCCGCTGCGATATTATAAAACAGAACGAAGGATCCGATCCTGCCGCTGTTGTTTTCGACTCCATCAGGGCTGCAAAGGCACGAAAAGCCGATGTGATAATAGCCGATACGGCGGGCAGACTCCATAACAAAAAGCATTTGATGGACGAGCTTGCAAAGATCAGCAGAATTATTGACAGAGAAATGCACGACTGCGACAAAGAGGTTCTTCTTGTTCTTGATGCGACCACAGGTCAGAATGCGGTAAACCAGGCGAGAGAATTCAAAAATGCTGCGGGCATCACCGGCATAGTTCTGACGAAGCTTGACGGAACGGCAAAGGGCGGAGTTGTCCTTGCTATAAAGGAGGAGCTTGACGTGCCTGTGAAATATATCGGTGTAGGTGAGCAGATCGACGATTTGCAGCCTTTTGATCCGAAGGATTTTGCAAAGGCTCTTTTTGAGGTTGAAAAAAATGATTAAGTTTATAATTGCTTCAAATAATAAAAACAAAGCAGCCGAGCTTGACAGAATTCTGAATCCTCTCGGAATAACGGCTGTTACCGCAAAAAGCGAGGGCGTATCGCTTGATGATGTTGAAGAAACGGGAGAAACGTTTGCCGAAAACGCTATGATCAAGGCGAAAGCAGCCTTTGAAAAAACAGGTCTGCCGTCGGTTGCGGACGATTCGGGGCTTGTTGTTGATGCGCTCTCGGGCGCTCCGGGTGTATACTCGGCTCGTTACGCAGGTGAAAACGCCACGGATCAGCAGCTGATCGAAAAGCTTCTTAAAAACCTTGAGGGAGTCGAAATGAAGGACAGAACCGCGAATTTTGTCAGTTCGATTTGCTGTATTGTTGACAAAGACACTATCGTTACGGCAGAGGGTATGTGTGACGGATATATTTCCTTTGCTCCCAAGGGCGAGGGCGGCTTCGGATATGATCCCGTGTTTTTAATAAATGACGGCAGCGGAAAAACCTTTGCGCAGCTCAGTCCCGATGAAAAGGATAAGCTGAGCCACAGAGGCAAGGCGTTAAGAATGCTTTACGATAAGCTTAGCAAAATAATTGCTAATGATTGAAAAAGGAGTACAGTATGCTGACAAGTAAACAGAGAGCTTATTTGAGATCGCTCGGAAGCACCGCCGATACGATCCTGATGATCGGAAAGGGCGGCATGAGCGAACAGATCACAAAACAGGCAGCCGACGCACTCAAAGCACGTGAACTGATAAAAGGAAAGGTTCTCGAAAGTTGCGAGCTGTCGCCAAGAGAAGCTGCCGAGCAGATAGCAGAGGAAACAAAATCCGAAGTGGTTCAGGTTATCGGTTCAAAGTTTGTGCTTTACAAAAGAAACGATAAAGACCCCAAAATCGTGCTTCCGAAGACAAAAAAGAAATAAGTCACTGTCAGAAAATATTCTGTGCATTTATACTTGTCTAATTCGTCCTGCGCGTTTTACAATGCCTTGAAATACGCCCGAAGGAAGTGCCCTTGGGGTACGGCAGTATTCCTGCGGCATTGTGCCTAACACAGAACAAATTATCCTGCGTATAAATTGCGCAGCTTATTATCTAACAGTTCCTAATATCTTCACTCGGTGATTATTAATAATAAGAATTATAGAACGTCAAGAGGTGGGAGAATGAAACAACAGAAAAAAATAGCGATGTTCGGCGGAAGCTTTAATCCGATCCACAATGCGCACATCAACCTTGCATCAGTATTTATCAAAAAACTCAAGCTTGACAAGCTTTTGCTGATTCCTGCTGCTGCGCCGCCGCATAAGAGTGACAGCGAAATGATCGGTGCCGATCACAGAATCAATATGTGCCGTCTGGCAGCAGAGGAGCATAAAAAGATAGATGTTTCCGATATTGAGATCAGGCGTCAGGGAAAAAGCTATACGGTTGACACTCTCAGACAGCTGCATGAGCAGTATCCCGACAGCGAGCTTTATCTTATTACAGGCGCAGATATGTTCATGACATTGCTTGACTGGAAAGAGCCTCAGACCATATTTTCACTTGCGACAATTTGTACAGTTCCCAGAAATGACGATGATTATGAAATTCTGAAAGAAAAAGAAAAGCAGTACAGCGAGATGGGCGCAAAAACTGTTGTGCTTGATGTTAAGAAAAGCGGAATTTCATCAACAAAGATACGTCACCTTATTTTCAGTGATGAGAGTTTTTCGAAGTATGTTGACGAAAAGGTTGAGAAGTATATTTATGCAAACTATCTCTACATGGACACTTCAACTGTCAATTACGAAAGATTCGATAAGGTTCTGAAATCGAGAATGGGTGAAAAGCGGTACATACATTCTCAGAACGTTGCAGCCGAAGCGCAGCGTCTTGCGAAAAAGTACGGCGCAGACGTTAAAAAGGCAAAGCTTGCGGGAATGCTGCATGATATCACAAAGGAAACACCGGGCAGCGAACAGCTTGCTATTATTGAAAATTCGGCTATAGCATTAAATAATGTTGAGATCCTGTCGCCTAAGCTTTGGCACGCTATCGCAGGGGCGGCTTTTGTCAGAGATATCATGAAGATAGACGACGAGGACGTTTTTAATTCCATTCGTTACCACACATCGGGACGTGCAAAAATGAGTTTGCTCGAAAAGTGTGTTTTTATCGCTGATTTTATTGGCGCTGAGAGAAATTATGACGGTGTTGACGAGATGAGAGCTTTGGCGAACAAAAGCCTTGAGGAGGCTATGGAATATGGTTTGTCGTTCAGCATAGCCGATCTTGCAAAAAGAAAGCTGGCTATTGACCCGAACTCGTTAGCCTGTTATAATGAAATAGTGCTTAAAGCTTTGGCTTCAAAGAACAGGTAAAATATATCAGTCAGCGGCAGTGAATTTGAAAAGAGTTTGCTGTTAATAATAATTTTGAATTATAATCAAAATCCAAAAGATTTGGCATATTAAAGTTTTGATCAAACTTTTTCAAAAGTTTGCGGGTCGAGGGCGGAGCCCCGTCGCTGACGGAACAAACTATCGCAAAAAATAAACTTCCCTCAGCGAAATCGAATAAACTACAAATCAAAGCAGCCTTAAAATGATACCTTTTTGGTGAAAATAAAAACAGGCAACAGCGCAGCGAATTGCCGGTCTGAGAAAGAAATTTGCTGAATTTTAACGATTTTGAGTATAATGCGTGTATTAGACCGCTGTTGACAACTTAAGAAGTTATAGCGTTGGAACACAGGGGTTCGGGGCGTAAGCCCCGATAGGTGGCGGACGAAGTCCGCCACCCTTTAGCCCCCTTTCCCACCGGGGAAAGGGGGCTGGGGGTAAGGGCGACATCAATAATGTCGGACAGAATCAAATTCTTGGATCGACCGACAAAAGTTTTTAAGCCGAAGACAACCTAAACAAAAACATTATAAAAAATTCAGTGTCGGCTGATAATTCATGGTCTTTTTTGATTTTGAATTTAACTTCCGGCAGCTAAAATAATAAATTACAAAGAGGTGTTATATATGACAAGCTTGGAGCTTGCAAAAGAAGCCGTAAAGGCAATCGACAGCAAAAGAGGTTCTCAGATAAAACTGATAAAGGTTGACGGCGTTTCCGTTATCGCAGATTACTTTGTAATTGCAACGGGACACAGCTCAACTCAGGTAAAGGCTCTTGCGGACGAGGTCGAGTATAAGCTTAAGGAAGCAGGAATGAGCGTCAGTCATATCGAGGGTCACAGAAATGATTCCTGGATTTTGCTTGATTACGTTGATGTTATCGTTCATGTTTTCTCCGAAGAAGCAAGAGAGTATTACGATCTCGACAGAATGTGGGCTGACGGCGAGGAAGTTGATATCTCCGATATTCTCACCGCAGAGTAACAGAGTGTAAAGCTTATATTTATTAATAATTAAAAGGAATGATAAGAGTTGAAATACGATCATATTAATGTAGAGAAAAAATGGCAGGATATATGGGAGGAAAAAGGTGTTTTTCATGCCGAGGACGAAAATTCCCTCAAAGAAAAATTCTTCGCTCTCATAGAGTTTCCCTATCCGTCGGGGCAAGGTCTTCATGTAGGTCACCCTCGTCCGTATACTGCTCTTGATACAGTTGCAAGAAAGAAGCGTTTGCAGGGATTCAATGTTCTTTATCCTATCGGCTGGGACGCTTTCGGACTGCCGACGGAGAATTATGCGATAAAGAATCATATTCACCCTGCCGAGGTAACTAAGAATAATATTGCAAGATTTAAGCAGCAGATTCAGTCGCTGGGTATTTCCTTCGACTGGAGCAGAGAGGTCAACACAACCGATCCTTCTTATTTTAAATGGACTCAGTGGATCTTTTTACAGCTGTTCAAGCATGATCTTGCTTATAAAAAGGAAATGGCAGTAAACTGGTGTGTTTCGTGTAAATGTGTTCTTGCAAACGAAGAGGTTGTAAACGGTGTCTGCGAACGCTGCGGCAGCGAGGTTATCCGCAAGGTAAAATCACAGTGGATGCTCAAGATTACAGAATATGCGCAAAGACTCGTTGACGATCTTGATAAGGTCGATTATCCCGAAAGAGTTAAACTCCAGCAGAAAAACTGGATAGGCAGAAGCACAGGCGCAGAAGTTGATTTTACCGCTACAACAGGAGATATTCTTACAATTTATACAACTCGTCCCGATACTCTTTACGGAGCTACATATATGGTTGTATCCCCCGAACACCCCTATATCGAAAAGTGGGCTGACAAAATCGAGAATATTGACGAGGTTCGGGCTTATCAGCAGGCAGCGGCAAAGAAATCCGATTTTGAAAGAACCGAAATGGCAAAGGAAAAAACAGGTGTACTTATCAAGGGCGTTCGTGCTGTGAATCCTGTTAACAATACCGAGATCCCGATATTTATTTCAGACTATGTTCTTGTGTCCTACGGTACGGGCGCGATCATGGCTGTGCCTGCGCATGATACTCGTGACTGGGAATTTGCAAAGAAGTTTGATCTTCCCATCATCGAGGTTGTAAAGGGCGGAAATGTCGAAGAGGAAGCTTTCACCGACTGTGGGACAGGCGTTATGGTAAACAGCGGTATCCTGGACGGTTTGTCGGTCGAAGACGCAAAGGTAAAGATAAAAGAGTGGCTTGAGCAAAACGGCAAGGGTCACGAGAAGGTCAACTTCAAGCTTCGTGACTGGGTGTTCTCACGTCAGAGATATTGGGGTGAGCCGATCCCGATTATTAATTGTCCGTGCTGCGGATACGTTCCGCTTGACGAGAGCGAGCTTCCGCTTGAACTGCCGATGGTTGACAGCTATGAACCGACCGACACAGGCGAGTCGCCGCTTGCAAACATTGACGAGTGGGTCAATGTGAAGTGCCCCAAGTGCGGAAAGGATGCCAAGAGAGAGACCGATACCATGCCGCAGTGGGCAGGTTCGTCGTGGTATTTCCTTCGCTACATGGATCCTCACAATGACAACGCACTTGCAAGCAAGGAAGCTTTGAACTACTGGTCGCCTGTTGACTGGTATAACGGAGGAATGGAGCATACAACTCTTCACCTTCTTTACAGCCGTTTCTGGCATAAGTTCCTTTATGATATCGGAGTTGTGCCGACGAGCGAGCCTTATGCAAAGCGTACAAGCCACGGAATGATTCTCGGTGAGAACAACGAAAAGATGAGTAAATCAAGAGGAAACGTTGTAAACCCCGATGAGGTAGTTGCCGAATACGGCGCAGACACACTTCGTTTGTATGAAATGTTCATCGGAGATTTTGAAAAATCCGCTCCGTGGGATCCGAAGGGAATCAAGGGCTGCCGCAGATTTGTTGAAAGATATTACAATCTTCAGAATAATGTTATCGACAGTGATGAAGTTCGTCCGGAGCTTGAAAGCAAGTTCCACAAGACTATCAAAAAGGTTGGCGACGATATCGAAAACATCAAGTTCAACACGGCTATCGCAGCTTTGATGACGCTTATTAACGATCTCGTAAACATGGGCGTCACAAGGGAAGAATTGAGAATTTTCTCTGTTTTGCTCAATCCTTTTGCGCCTCACGTTACGGAAGAGGTATGGAGCGCTTTGAAGCTTTCCAACGGTATTATCGCACAGGCTGAGTGGCCTGTGTATGACGAAGCAAAATGCAGGGACGAAGCTATTGAAATAGCGGTTCAGGTCAACGGAAAGATAAAGTCGAAGCTTGTCATTTCACCCGACGCGCAGCAGGACGAGGTTCTTGCGCTTGCAAAAAATGACGAGAAGGTTGCTCAGGCAATCGGCTCGATGAATATAGTTAAAGAAATCTACGTTAAGGGCAAGCTTGTAAATATTGTTGTAAAACCTTGATCTATCCATTTTTGAATCGCTCATAACAAAGGAACCACTGATTAAATCACTATCCGCAGCTTAAGGGTACATCTAAAAACCCCTGCCGTTCATCTACACCACATCTGAACGACATTCGTTTTTTAGAACTGCCATTAAGAAAATATGATGATCGAACGCAAGGTTTCGGGGGTCGCCAATGTCATTAAGGCTTTCGGTGAAGAATTTACTGAAAACCAAAGACTTAAAAAATCGGATATCGCTGTCGAATACGGCTTTATCCACAAATCTAAGGAAGCACTGATTAAATATGGTGCTCATATTGCGTAGATTTTTTTCAGGTAAATTGCACGAAAATCGTGCAGGAATACTGTCGTACCCCAAGGGCACTTCCTTCGGGCGTATTTCAAACGATTTGAGTGCAATTTGACGAAAAAAGGCAAGCAAGATGAGTACCAAGCCCGTAGGGCGTGATTTAATCAGTGGT
>CACYDY010000106.1 GCA_902773245.1 uncultured Ruminococcus sp. | reverse complement strand
CAAAACCTCGGCGACCCTTGCCATACATTCGGAGTCGATAATAACAGCTCCCAAAACCGCCTGTTCGGCTTCGGGGCTGTACGGCAGTTTCACAGACGAATAGCTTGAGCCGAGATCAAAATCTGCCATACAGTTCCCCCCTTTTTTTAATTAAAAGTTGATGATCAGAAAAATTCGATCCGAGAAAAATGTTATCTTTACAAATAACAAATATCGGTAGTTTTGCGGCTCTCAGACCGGCAATTCGCTGCGCTCTTGCCTGTTTGTTTTTTAACCAAAGGTATCATTTTAAGTTTGCTTGGATTTATAGTTTTTTAATTTCGCTGAGGGAAATTTGTCGATCTTTTCTGCTTTGTTCCGTCAGCGACGGGGCTCCGCCCTCGACCCGCAAGCCTTTGAAAAGGCTTGAGCGAAACTTTAATATGCAAAATCTTTTAGATTTTGTGCCGGCGACATCATTCGCAAACCTTTACAAAAATCTTTGCGGAAATACCGTTAAAAAGCTTTACCTCGGCATCATATGTGTCATACTGCTTTATTTCGCCCACAATAGAGATCTTTCTTTTGTCAACGACAATATTATATCTTTGTTTGATCTCGTTTGCAATTTCCTTCGGTGTGATCGAACCGAAAAGCTTGCCGTTGCTGCCGGCTTTTGCGTGGATAACTATAGTTTTGGACTCAAGCTTTTCCTTTTGGGAGTTTGCCTGAGCGATCTGCTGCTCAAGCTTGTACTGTTTTGAATCCGCTGCATTTTTCAGTTCATTCATAGCCTGAGCGCTTGCCTCTTTCGCAAGATTTTTTGGAAAAAGAAAATTTCTTGCGTATCCGTCGCTGACATTAACAAGCTCGCCCTTTTTGCCCGAGCCTTTGACGTCCTGTAACAATACTACTTTCATTTAAATGTTCCTCCTTTTTATCGCCTGAGCGCTGTCGGTCATCTCACTTCCAAGCTCGTTGATCGCATCAACGAGAAGCTCACGAGCTTCTTCGCTTGAAATTTTTCCGAGATTTGTTCCCGCCATTGTCTGATGACCGCCGCCGCCAAGCCTTTCCATAACAAGCTGCACATTGAGATCTCCGAGAGATCTCGCCGAAATACAGATATTATCAAGTGATTTGTAAATAACATACGACGCCTGAACATCACGTATGCTCAACAATTCGTCAGCCGCCTGAGCAGCGGTAAGTCTGATGTCCTTGTCCTCATTCATTCTGTCATCTGTGCAGGCTATCGCGCTGTTGTTGTAAATCTCAGCTTCGGAAACAAGCTGTGATTTGGTTTTGTATGTATTCAGCGAATCCGAGAAAAGGCGTTTTACCTCAACCGTATCCGCGCCCTTTTTCTTCAGAAAAGCCGCCGCTTCAAATGTACGCACACCCGTTCTCAGAACAAAGTTCTTGGTATCAAGCATAATACCCGCCAAAAGAGCTTCGGCTTCGTATCTGTTGAGAGCGTCGCTGTTAATATACTGAACAAGCTCCGTTACCATTTCGCTTGCGGAAGAAGCAAACGGTTCGTGGAAGAAAACGCAGGCATTGTCGATGTGGTTTACCATCATTCTGTGGTGATCTATCACAACGACATTTTCGCATTTTCTGTAAAGCTCGGGATCCTCGACAAAATTCGGAGAATGGGTGTCAACAATTATAAGCAAAGTTTTATCGCTGACATTTTTCCTGGCCTCCGCAGGATCTATAAAAGCGTCTTTGTAGCCGTGGGAGATAAAATTCTCCAGAAAAACGCTGGTCAGCGTAGTATTCTGATTAATAACAATTTCGGTTTTATTGGGGAATGTTTTTGAAATAACGCTCCACATACCGATCGCCGAACCGACTGCGTCAAGATCGGACGACTGATGTCCCATAACAAAAATGTTATCACTCTGACTTATCTTTTCACACAATGCTTTTGCGATAACACGGGCTTTGACCTTTTCTCTCTTTTCGACGCCCTGCGCAACTCCGCCAAAAAATTCATAGTCGTCATTATGTTTTATAGCCACCTGATCACCGCCTCTTCCGAGCGCAAGATCAAGCGCCTGAAGCGACCACTGCTCACATTCCTTGAAGGTCGACGCTCCTCTGCCGATTCCCATTGATATGGTGGTATCGGTAGAGCCGTCGAAAACCTTTATCGCCCTGATTTCTTCGAGAAGCTTGAATTTCGATTCAATAGCGAGCTTGAGGTTTTTCTCATCAAGAAATATTTTATATCGTCCCGATGAATTTTTAATATACAATCCGTTATATGTCATAACCCATTTTTTGAGAATTGATTCAACCTGAACAACTGCCTGATTAACATCGTCGTCGCTGTAATTTCTTTCGAAATCATCTCTGTTGTCGAGATTAACGGTTGCAACGACGGCTCTGCTGTCCTCATAAAGCTTGGCGGTTACCTTGTAGTCGGTATCATCAATATAGTACAGCACCGCGCCGTTGTCTATCTCCGAAGCGAGGAGTGTATAATGCCGTTCGTTCAGCTCGATGTCTATTCCGGAGCTTTCAATAAAGGTGTCAATATCAAGATTGGAAATAAAACGGGAAGCAGACTCGCCCATACATTCCTGATTATCGGCAAGCTTTTTTTTGAATTTCGTATTATACCACAGAACGTCGCCCTTTTTGCCTATTACAACAACAGGAACGGAAAACTTTTCAAGATAAGCATGATTAGCTCCCTGAATGCCTCTGACTGCATCTCTGACTACATTATCAACATATCTGCGGTACCTGAATCCCATTACAATAAATATAACCGCAGACACAGCAGCAAGACAAATGTCAAAAATAAACACGCTGTGATTATATCTTCTTGCAGCAAAAGCCATAAAAAACAACACCGCTGAAAAAATCAGAAAATGCGGCTGAAAATAAACAGGCCTCTTCATAATCAACTCAACCTCCATGCGTCTGAACGCACTTTGACAGACAATCAAACATCCATAATAATCGGCAGTATCATCGGACTGCGGCGGGTTCTTTCATAAATAAGCTTGGAAACATCGTCCTTGACTCTGTTTTTGATCGTTCCCCAATCGTGGATATTTTCATAAGCACAATCATAAAGAATATTGGAAACATTTCTTCTGACATCATCAAAAAGATCCTCGGATTCACGCACATAAACAAATCCTCTTGAAACGATGTCGGGCCCCGAGATAACGCTTCCGTTGTCGGTGTCGAGAGTTGCAACAATTATAACAAGACCGTCCTGACCCAGATGCTTTCTGTCACGAAGAACAATACTTCCGACATCTCCAACGCCCAATCCGTCAACGAACACCTTTCCTGCCTGAACGGAAGGAAGCTGTTTAAGATAGGTATCATTCAGCTCGACAACATTGCCTACATCGCCGATAAAGATATTTTTATGCTCCATACCCATAGACAGCGCAAGCTCGGCGTGTTTTCTGAGGTGTTTTTGCTCTCCGTGAACGGGAATAAAGAATTTCGGCTTTGTAAGTCCGTGAATAATTTTCAGCTCTTCTCTGCAGGCGTGACCCGAAACGTGAACCTCATACATAGATTCATAAACAACCTCGCAGCCTTTTTTGAGAAGCTCGTCGACAACATTTCCGACAGTTTTTTCATTTCCCGGAATCGGGTTTGCGGAAATTATGATAAAATCGCCGTAACCGACCTCAACCTTTTTGTGATCGGAATAAGCCATTCTTGAAAGCGCAGACATCGGCTCACCCTGACTTCCCGTTGTAACAAGAACGATCTTGTCATCGGGATAGCGTTTGAGCAGATCAATATCAATAATAACATCATCGGGAACGTCAAGATAGCCAAGCTCGGTCGCAACCGAAAGATAGTTCAGCATGCTTCTTCCCGAAAAAGCAACCTTTCTGCCGTTCTTCTGCGCGCAGTATATTATCTGCTGAATGCGGCTGATATTGGACGCAAACGTTGCAATAATAATTCGCTTTTTCTCGGCTCTCCGGAACAATCTTTCAAAAGACTCGAACACAGTCTGTTCCGTCATTGTGTAGCCCATTTTATCGGCATTGGTAGACTCCGCCAAAAGCGCAAGCACGCCTTCCTTGCCAAGCTCGGCAAAACGGGCGAGATCGATCATTTCACCCGTAGTCGGCGTACAGTCAATTTTAAAATCGCCCGTATGCACAACGGTGCCGACATCGGTGTGAATGGCAACCGCAACCGAATCGGGAATAGAATGATTTACATGAATAAATTCGATCCTCATGCAGCCAAGTCGGATCGTGTCCCCCGCTTTAACAACATTAAGCTTGACCTTGTCCGCAAGACCAAATTCTTTAAGCTTATTCTCAACGAGTCCGATAGTCAGCGCAGTTCCGTATACCGGAAGGTTAACCCTGCTCAGCAAAAACGGCAGGCCGCCGATGTGATCCTCATGACCGTGGGTAATAACAATACCCTTGATTCTGTCGACATTCTGCTCAACATAAGTGAAATCAGGAATAACAAGATCAACTCCGAGCATATCGCCGTCGGGAAAAGCCATTCCGCAGTCGAGAATAAAAATATCGTTATTGCACTCAAAAAGAGTAATATTTTTTCCGATCTCATTCAAACCGCCCAAAAACATAATTCTTATTGTAGGCTTATTCTTATTGTTGTTCTGCTGCTGTTTTTTCTTAGCGGGAGCAGAGCCTTTTGTGTACTTATAATTACTTCTTGGCGGCTTATTTTTTACATTTTTCACTGAATAGGACTTATTTCTGTTAGTCCCATGCTGTTTTTTGTAATTTACATTCATTTCCGGTAAATTCCTCCAAATATTTATTTTTATAATAAAATATCGGTTTAAAAGGTTTCACCCAATAGCGAACGGTGCCTATTGAGTTGATGATGAACCGATAATATTAAAAGCATATTAAGATTTTGGTAAATATCGTATCAAGCGAATTTAGGGAACCACTGATTAAATCACGCCCTAAGGGCTTGGTACTCATCTTGCTTGCCTTTTTTCGTCAAATTGCACTCAAATCGTTTGAAAT
>CACYDY010000105.1 GCA_902773245.1 uncultured Ruminococcus sp. | reverse complement strand
TGGCGGGCTTCGCCCGCCGCCTATCGGGGCTTACGCCCCGAACCCTTCATACATTTACTCTACTCTTAAGTTGTGGATAGTGCTTGTAAAACCTTAAGTTATAGTAAACGACATTTGAAATTCACAACAAATACAAGACAATTTACAACAATTTTGAAAACAATTTTATAAATTGAATTATAATTGTGTCAAGCCTCAAAATGAACCTTGATGCGTATTGTCAATACTTCCAATGCTGTTTTCGATAACCGATACACAGGTAATTATTACAAATACTTACGTAAAATTATCCAAAAATATAGGTTGAAAACCACGCTGTTTATATGTTATGATTAGAGTGTGGAATAAAAAGTCTATCGCCTTTTAAAGGCCGGATAATGTGACATATGTGCGGTGAGAATATGAAATTAGCAGTTGTTGACGATGAGAAGATCTTTCGTGAAAAGTTTTGTGAGATGATTGAGAAATACTACGGCGATATCGACCTGATATGCAGGCAGTTTGCCGACGGGAGAGATATCATTGAAGCGTACAAAAACGGAAAAAGCTTTGACGCAGTTTTTCTTGATATAGAAATGCGGGAGCTGGACGGACTTGAAACAGCGCGAAAGGTGAGAGAATTTTCAGCCGATGTTCCGATAATTTTTTTAACATCACACACCGAATTTGCAATGGACGGCTATGAGGTGAATGCGTTCCGATTTCTGTCAAAAAGCTTTGAAAAAAGCAAAATAGAAAGAACGCTTGACGACTTGTCAAAAAAATTATCGCAAACAAAAAGACTGATACTCAAATGCGGCGGTGAAGAGATCATCGTTTCGCCCGCCGACGTAATATGCGTCGAGTCCAACAACAACACAGTGAATTTTTATGTTTCCGATAACGTTCATTCGGTACGAATGAAGCTCTCCAATGCGGTTGATATGTTAAATGAAGCGTCGCCTGTGTTTGTGAAAACACATCGCTGCTGTGTGGTAAATCTTTCTCATGTGAAAAGGTACAGCGATAAAGAGGTTCTTTTGGACAACAGCATGCTTTTGCCGATAAGCAAAAGCTGCTTGACGGAATTTAAAAAACAGATATTTGAATATATCAAAACTAATGCAAGGTAGTAAATTTTATGAAAGTTGGAATATTAGCGGCGATTGCCGCCATTCAGTATGTGGCAAGCATTGTCATGGCATTGGGCGGATGTATGACGGTCGACAAAATTTTCAGATATCGGCTCAAGGATTACAAAAAATTTGTTTTATTAATAAGCCTTGTTATGCCGGTCGTGCTGATGATCAGAATGTATTACCATTACGGAGTGCCCGATGATTGGTATATTTATATTAACACTGCGGCGATCTGGTTCTTTTTGACGGACAGATCCTTTAAATCATTTATTGCTTCGGCAGCAGGCTCGGTGTTCTCGTTTTTTTGGTCGTATAGTCTGATGGTAACGGTTTCGACCTTTCTTTTTGGAATGTTAGACGGCGATCACGATATGATCGTTGGGCTGTGTATCAATTTGTTTTGCAATTCGGTGGGACTGTTGTTTGTTTGGCTGCTGGGGATCATGGCAAAGACAGAGGTGAACGAACCGCTGTCGATCTGGAATATTATAGCTTTGGCTGTGATATCGGTTGTGGTCGGGGCTATTATAATGGGTTCCTACGGCGACAGCGGCCGTCCGTCGAATATAGTTTTTTTCGGATTTACGGTGATAATAATGTCTATTGTGGTTTCGGTGAAAAGCTCCGAGAAGAATTTTTACAGCCGTATCAGCAGGGTCAATGAGAATTATCTTAACGCTCAGGAAAAATATTATGTAACCAAGCAAAAATCCGAAACGGAAATAAGAAGAGTAAAACACGATATCAAGAATCATATGCTTTGTATATCCGAGCTTAGCCGCAAAGGAAAATACAAGGAGCTTGAAGAATATGTTTCCGAGCTGTCGCAGCGTCTGGCGGAAGCGGAAGAAAGGGTCAATACTCATAACGACATAGCAAACGCTATAATAAATGACAAAATGACCGCAGCCGATTCCAAGTCAGTTGAAATATCCGTTTCGGGAGAACTCGAGAATGCAAATATGCAGCCGATCGACATATGTACAATTCTGTCAAATCTTCTCGACAATGCGATCGAAGCTGCTCAGAAGATCAGCGAGGGTAAAAGGAAAATAGAAGTTTCATTCAAACAAAGCGCACATTTTATGTTTATAACCGTGTCCAACCCGACAACAGGCCCCGTTGACACGGACGTTACCACAAAGTCAGACACAAAAAACCACGGGTTTGGCATTTCAAATGTTCGAAATGCCGTGCAGAAGTACAGCG
Source organism: uncultured Ruminococcus sp. (assembly GCA_902773245.1). Classification (GTDB taxonomy): domain Bacteria; phylum Bacillota; class Clostridia; order Oscillospirales; family Acutalibacteraceae; genus RUG592. The sequence continues at coordinate 6,561 of CACYDY010000105.1, read as the reverse complement.
GCGAGGTCAATTTTAATTGCGAAAAATCGGACAGCGGTTATATTTTCAGCGCCGAGGTACTCATACCAAGGGACGAGTAAACGGATATGTGATAATTGTGAAAAAGAAACAGAACGAAAAACAGGGAACACTCGGTTAAGAGCGTTCCCTGTTTTTTATGTGATTTAAAAATCAGCGGATAATATAATTGTTGTAAACATCAGGTTTGTATTTTTTAGTGAAAAATCAGGGCGCAGGCGATAAAGCGGTCTAACCAAAATGCAAGGGCGCAATTTTCGTCAACCTGTGCCTTTTATGTTTTCGGCAGTACGTACAGAGAGATCGCTTGTCGGAGAATTGGGGCTTTCGGGGGCATACTTTACGCTGCTTTGCTTTTCGTAGAGTCCTTCCTTTCGCATATCGTATACAACTTTTTTATCTTTGTAGATTACGTTGATCATGAAGTTTGTATCATTTGGCAAATAATCATTTTCAAGGGGGATTGCGCAGCCGTATCCGCTTGTGTAGATCCCTGATTCCATCATTCCCTTGACGGGTACTTCCCGAATATAGATATTCATTCCCGAGCAGAATCTTACTCCGTCGCTGTCCGTGCTGTATATGCATTCGGTAATGGGGTTGATAGGTTTTCCGTTTGTTAAATTAAAGTGAATTGCCCATTCCTGAGAAAGGTAGTTTCTCTCGCTGTATTGAAATTCTGTTCTTACGGCAACGTTTGAAGAATCGGCTGCATTGCCGTAGAACAGAAGCTTAAATCCCAGTCCAAACAAGCCGTACACTGCAAAAAGCGCAAAAAGTACAATTGCTGTCACACGATTTGTTTTTTCGGGATTTTTGTCTTGCGACGCTTTGTTAAACCTGTAAAAGTACAGACTCCAGCAAACAAGAACAAGCACGCTCAGCATAACCGATACCGAGATCACAATGAATTGCTTTATCTTTGAAAGTTCGTCGGCTGATCGTGAGCCGATCTCTTCACCAAGAATAATTCCTCCGCCGAACAGAGCCGCAGCCGCAGCAACGCACACAATAGAAATTGTCAGCAGTTTTTTTGTGCTCATTCGTTTTTTCATTTTTTCAATTCTTTCTGTGTCGCTGTCGTTTGTAATAACGAGAGTTTTGTCCATTTTTTCCAAGCTTTCACGACAGCTTTCGCAGTTGTTCAAATGCTCCGACACAAGCTCTCTGCTGTCGCTGCTGAGAACGTCGTCAACATACAGCGGAAGAAGATCGCTGATGACATTGCAGGTGATTTCTTTTTTCATAATAATACCTCCGCAATCAGTTGTTATTTTCCAGTTTTTCTATAATTTTTTTCTTTGCCCGAAAATAGGTGACACGCGCCCATTCGGGGCTTTTGCCGAAGATGATGCCGATTTTTTCATAGCTCAGTTCACCGAAAACACGCAGATTGAAAACTTCTTTGTAAGGATCATCAAGCTTGTGTAAAATTTTATGCACAGTCATTGCCTGTTCCTCATTTTCAATACGGTCTGTTAATATAACATCTGATACAGCGATTTCCGGCACGTCATCGGTTGAAATGTTTTTTTTGCGGCAGTGTGTGAAATATGTGTTTTTTGCAATAGTAAAAAGCCATGCGCGGATATCCTTTTTGTGATCAAAGCTTTCAATACCGGAAATAGCTTTGAAAAAGGTTTCCTGAGCGATCTCTTCGGAAATTATCTCATCACGGCAAATTCCACGCATATACAGAAACACGTCCCTGAAATACAGTCGGTATAATTCTTCTATATCAGACATTTGAATCCCTCCTCTCATAATACTAACTCACGAAACAGAAAAACGTTACATGAATTTGAGAAAAAACAAATTACAATTTTGTAATCATTGATAGTTTTGTTCAACCCCTTGTTTTGCCGCCGTTTATTTTATCGAGATCAAATACGGGAAGCTTTTCTGCGGATCAGAAAAAAGAAAAAAATTTAAAAAAACTATTGACTTATTATTATCAATGTGTTATTATTAATTTGTAAAAAAACAGAAAGGCGATGAAAATTATGGAATCCGAAAAGGAATTTTTAAAAAACTATAACATCAAAGATTACGAAAGACCTTCGGTTACTACCGATGTGGCGGCTTTTACCATCGAGTTCAGGAATGAACAAAGCTACAGACGAAATCCCGAGAATGCGTTGAAAATACTTCTCATAAAAAGAAAGGGGTATCCTTTTAAAGATCACTGGGCATTGCCGGGCGGTTTTCTTCAGAAAGGTGAAACAATCGAGCAATGCGCCGTAAGGGAAATGTTTGAAGAAACGGGAGTGCAGCCGGCATCTTTGATGTCTGTGGGAGTGTACAGCGAACCCGACAGAGATCCGAGAGGGTGGATAATCTCCAATGCGTATGCCTGTGTTATCAGTGACGAGGATATACGCGCGACAGCCGGCGATGACGCTTCGCAGGCTGTCTGGTTTGATATCAGTTTTGAACAAACCCAAAACGGCGGCTATGTTCTTACGCTGAAAAACGGAGAAGATATCACCATAACGTCTTTGCTCGAAGAGGTGGATTCAAGATTCGGAAAAACAACGTTCCAAATCAAAGACCCGGGAGAGCTTGCTTTCGATCATGCAAAAATAATTGCGTCTGCGCTGACTTGTCTGAGAAGCTCCGCCGAAAAATTCGAAGCAATTTTTGATTTTCTTCCCGAAACCTTCACACTCACGGCATTGCAGAAGGTTCAGGAAACTATTATGAATATTTCAATACTGCCGGCAAATTTCAGAAGAAAAGTTTCGTCAATGGTCGAAGAAACGGATCAATACCTTACGGGCGCAGGACATCGCCCGGCTAAGCTTTTCAAAAGGAAGTCAAACAGATAAAATCCCCCTGTGGGGAAAGGGTAAATTAAAGTAAACGACATTGGAGTTCGCTTTAATTATTTGCGATGCGAAGCATATTAAAGTTTCGCTCAAGCCTTTTCAAAGGTGCCCCAAGGGCACTTCCGCCTTGCGCCCGCAGTTTCCAAAGGCAGCGCCTTTGGTCGCTGACGGAACAAAGCTGCAAAGAGCGATAAATTTCCCTCAGCGAAATCAAAAACTATAAATAAAAGCAACTATAAAATGATACCTTCGGTAAAAATAAAAACAGGCAACAGCGAAGCGAATTGCCGGTCTGTGAAAGGAAAGCGCTGCAGCTTAACGCTTGCGAGTATAGCTATTAATTAATTGGAAACAGAGTGAGGAGAGATCATCATGAAAAAATTTTTGATCGTAGTTGATATGCAGAATGATTTTGTGGACGGTGCGTTGGGTTCGAATGAAGCCGCAGGCATTGTTGAGAATGTCTGCGAAAAAATCAAGGGCTTTGACGGAGAAATATTCGTAACGCTTGATACGCATTATGACAACTATTTGCAGACGTCCGAGGGAAGAAAGCTTCCCGTTGCGCACTGTGTCAAGGGTACTAAGGGTCACGAGCTTAACGGCAGAGTTTCCGAGTCGCTCAAAGGTAAAAATTACACTGTCGTTGAAAAAAACACATTCGGCAGCGTTGATCTTCCCGGACTTGTGGAGAAGGCTGCAAACGGTGAGGAGTTCGAAGTTGAACTGATAGGCTTATGCACAGATATATGTGTTGTTTCAAATGCTCTTTTGATAAAAGCCTTTTTCCCCGAAAGTGAAATAACCGTTGACAGCGCCTGCTGCGCAGGCGTAACGCCGCAGACTCACGAGGCTGCGCTTGCAGCAATGAAATGCTGTCAGATAAATATTATCTGACAATAGCGCAGAATGATCGAATAACAACACAAAAAATGAATATACATTATGAAAGGCAGAAATTGAAATGAAACTCAATCCGATAATCGTATCGCTTCTTGATACCGATTTGTATAAATTCAATATGGATCAGGTGATTTTTCACAAACATACAGACCTTTGCGGAGAATACTACTTCAAATGCAGAAACAAAGATGTAGTTTTTACTCCCGAAATGCTCGATGAGATCAATGCTCAGATAGACCACCTTTGTTCGCTCAGATTCACAAGGGAAGAGCTTGACTATCTGCGTTCCATTCGATTTATCAAAAACGACTATGTGGAATTTCTCCGCTTGTGGCGTCCCGTTCGTGAGTATGTCGCAACGTCTTTGAGCGAAAGCGGAGAGCTTGGAATAGTAGTCAGCGGCCCGCTTTTTTCGGCAATGCAGTTCGAGATCTATTTGCTTGAAATTGTCAACGAGGTCTATTTCAGAATGAAATATGATTACGAAAAGCTTCGTGAGTCGGCAGAGAAAAAGCTCGATGAAAAAATCAAAGCTTTCAACAGCGGAAAATATACATTCAGCTTTGCGGAGTTCGGCTGCAGACGCAGACTTTCTCTTGAATGGGAAGATGTTGTTGTGAAACGTCTTGCCGCCGAGACCGATAAGTGTGTGGGTACGTCAAACGTGTATCTTGCCAAAAAATACAACCTCACCCCGATCGGTACTTATGCGCATGAGTTCGTTCAAATGTATCAGGGAATAGATTCTATTCCTCTTGCCTATACAAATCACTATGCAATGAAAGATTGGTATGACGAATATGACGGTGACAACGGAACTGCGCTGACAGACACGATCACAACCGATCTTTTTCTGCTTGATTTTAATCGTTCCATGGTCAACAACTACTCGGGTGTACGTCATGACAGCGGAGATCCCTTTGAATGGGGTGAGAAGATAATTACACACTACAAAAAATACGGCGTCGATCCGAAAACCAAGCTGCTTCTTTTCAGTGACAGTCTTGACTTTGACCGCTCTCAAAAGCTGTTTGATTACTTTAAAGACAGAACAAAGGTGTCTTTCGGAATAGGAACTTTTTGTTCAAACGACACTTGTGAAAAAGCGCTGAATATTGTTATCAAGCTTCAATATGTCAACGGCAGACCCGTTGCAAAGCTTTCGGACGATCCGGGAAAGTCGATGTGCAGGGACGAAGGTTATCTCGATTATCTGAGAAGATCCGTTGAATTCAGAATCAACCGTGAAAAATAATAAATAATACAAAGGGTGAAGCTATGAATTCTGCAATAGAAAAGATAAACAATTTTTTGTGGGGCGTGCCTCTGATATTGCTTATTCTCGGCTGCGGGATCTTTTTGACTGTGAAATTCCGTTTTGTACAGTTCAGAAAGCTCTCGGCGGCTTTGAAATACATGGTCACAAACGAAGAGGACGGTGACGGCGATATTTCAAGCTTCGGCGCTCTTTGTACGGCGCTGTCCGCCACTATCGGAACGGGAAATATTGTCGGAGTTGCAACGGCGATTTCGGTTGGCGGCCCCGGGGCTTTGTTCTGGATGGAGCTTGCGGCGCTTCTCGGTATGGCAACAAAATATGCCGAGGGATTTCTTGCTATAAAGTACAGAATTACTGACAGTGAGGGTACAAAGCTTGGCGGACCGTTCTACTATATAGAAAACGGAATGGGGAAACGCTACAGATTTTTGGCAAAGATGTTTGCATTTTTCGGAGTGTTTGTGGGACTGATGGGTATCGGTACGTTCACTCAGATAAACGGTATTGCTTCTGCGACAAACAACTTTTTTAAAGGCGAGGACGGAATAAAAATAGTTGTATTCTCACGTGAGTATTCGGCGGTGACGGTTATTACCGGTATAGTTATCACTGTGTTTGCGGCGTTGGTGATAATAGGCGGAATTAAAAATATTTCAAATGTTTCTCAGGTCATAGTCCCGTTTATGGCGGCGGCTTACATAGCCTGCGCGTTGGTAATAGTTTTGACGCACATTCCTCAGATACCCGACGCAGTTTCTCAGATAATAGGCGGCGCTTTCGGTTTGAAACCGCTTGAGGGGGCGGCAATGGGAGAAACCGTAATTGTTGCCGTACAGAAAGGTGTTGCAAGGGGGATTTTCTCAAATGAAGCGGGGCTGGGTTCTGCGCCGATAGCGTCGGCAGCGGCAAAAACAAAAGACCCCGTAAGACAGGGACTTGTTACAATGACGGGAACTTTTATCGACACTATCTGTGTTTGTACTATGACGGGACTTTCGATAGTTATTTCCGGCGCTTGGCAGAATAAAAATCTTGAAGGTGTTGAGATAACCACCGAGGCTTTCAAGTACGGACTGCCGTTTCCCGAGAGAGTTTCGGAGTTTATACTAATGGTGTGTCTTGTTTTCTTTGCTTTTACAACTATTCTCGGGTGGAGCTATTATTCCGAAAGGTGTCTTTCTTATCTTTTGGGAAAAAAATCTTCGATCAGGTCAACTCTTGTTTTCAGAATTATTTATATATGCGCCGTATTCATAGGGCCTTATCTTACTGTGTCTGCGGTTTGGAATATCGCCGATATTTTTAACGGTCTGATGGCAATTCCAAATGTTATTGCGCTCATTGCGCTGTCGGGTATAACTGCCAAAGAAACTCTGGCGGCAGACGAACCGCCAACGGCGGACGAACTGCCAACGGCAGACGAAATACGCACACAAACTTTTGGGGTTAGGTGACTTTACCGCCTGCGTCATAATTTGTCCCTAAGGAGAGGTCAACGAACCGGCAACGGCAGACGAAAATCGCACACCGGCT
>CACYDY010000104.1 GCA_902773245.1 uncultured Ruminococcus sp. | reverse complement strand
ATGCAACCCTCAAATTTAAAAAATTACTCTCTTATTATAACATAAAGTTTATAATAATTCATTAAAATTTTCAATATTAAAAAATTTTTTAATTTATTGCATTTTCAAAAATGAATATACAAAGGTTAATGTGACATACTACAATTACAGCGTCATTAGTTTCGGGTAATAATCCCGGAATGAAAGCTGATTAAATATAAAAGGAAGTATTATTATGAACATGAATGCAAACCACAGTATCAAATGTTCTGTAGGCGAATGCGAGCATCACTGCGGATCGGAAAATTACTGTTCACTTGATTGTGTGAGTATCGGAACACACGAGTCGAATCCAACTTTGTGTCAGTGCGTAGACTGTGAATCGTTTAAAGTGAGAAACGGACAAAAAAACGAGTGCCGCAAAACCGGTAACGGCTGCAGATGATACCGACAGTCTTAAATTCCAAGGCAATCTGTCGAAAAATACCGATAGACGCCGGCAGTTTTTTGACTCTTTCTTGCCGTGAGAATTTTTGAGTTGGAATTATTTCAAGAATCTAAATCAGTATAATAAAAAAACTTCCAAAGAGCGCCGCTATACAACATTCGATTTGTTATATGGCAGCGCTTTTTCACGGAAATAATTATGTGCAGCCGGTGAATGCAGCTGTAAAACAAATGTTGTTAATTTGCAAATATCCTCGTTTTGCAGTCAACAAATGTACGAGATTTAAATATAATGTAACAGCAGTAAAAAAAGCTGTTTAAAAAAAGCTGTTTTGTCGAAAAAAATGCTTTAACGGTATTGACATATATTGAATTTAGTGTTATTATTAAATTACTGTAATAATGATAGAGGCGCAAGTGCTATCAGTAACGTTAGTCTATGATTTTCGCAAAATTACGGCTGGCGTGAAAGGAGTATTTGCCGAAGAATTTCAAGGCGTAAGAAATTCTGGGCGAACGGACAATATTCGTTCGACTGTCGCAAATGCGGAGTGCTATCTTAATTATGAGAAACCTAACCTTTGAATGTGTGTTTTGATTGATTTTGATAGCCGATGTATATCGGCTTTTTTTGTTGCAGATTTTTTGTAGAAACAAAACATAACGGTGATCTGACCGATCCCGAAAAAATTTCAAAAGGAGTTTTTATTATGGCAAAGCAAACAATTTTCAAGGGCGCAGCTACAGCTCTTATCACCCCACTGAACGAGAACGGCATCGACTATGAAAACTTTGGCAAGCTTATCGACTGGCAGATCGAGCAGGGCATAGACGCTCTCGTTATCTGCGGAACAACGGGCGAAGCCTCGACTCTCAATGATGCCGAGCACAAGGAAGCAATTCGTTTTGCTGCCGAAAGAATCAACGGAAGAGTTCCCATGATCGCAGGTACAGGCGGAAACGATACCGCTTATGCCTGCGAGTTGACAAAATATGCGTGCGAAGTCGGAGCGGACGCTTGTCTTGTTGTGACGCCGTATTACAATAAGGCTACTCAGAACGGTCTTGTAAAGATGTTCAACACGATCGCTGATGCAAGCACAAAGCCGCTTATTCTTTATAATATTCCGTCGAGAACCGGTGTCAACATTGCTCCCGAAACATTTGTAAAGCTCGCTGAGAATCCCAAAATTGTCGCTGTTAAAGAAGCAAGCGGTAATATTTCCAATTGCGTAAAGATAGCGCAGCTTGTTGGCGATAAGATCGATATGTACAGCGGAAATGACGATCAGATCGTACCTCTCCTTTCAATCGGCGGCAGCGGTGTTATCTCCGTGCTTTCAAATCTTTTCCCGAAGGAAACATCGGAAATCTGCCATAAATATTTCGATGGCGATGTGAAGGGCAGCGCTGAAATGCAGCTTAAGTATCTGCCGCTTATCAATGCTCTGTTTTCCGAGGTCAACCCCATTCCTGTCAAGGCGGCAATGGCTAAGATGGGCTTTGGCGAAAATTACGTAAGACTTCCTCTCACAACGATGGAGGAAAGCCATGCCGAGGTTCTCTATGACGAGATGAGAAAAATGGGTCTTGACGTTTAATGCGTTTTTAAAGGATGTTTAAAATATGATTTGTAATAATTTATCTGTAAACGAAAAAAATCACCTGACACTTGCAGGCGCAGATACTGTGGAAATGGCTCAAAAATACGGTACTCCGCTTATGCTTATGGACGAAGCTAAGATAAGGGAAAAATGCGCAGTTTACCGTGAAGCTATGAAAAAGTATTTTACCCCTGATTCCATGCCGCTTTATGCAAGCAAGGCGCTGAGCTTTAAGTATATTTACAAAATTGCCGACAGCGAGAATATCGGAATAGACTGCGTTTCGGCAGGCGAGATTTTCACAGCCGTAAAAGCCGGTTTTCCTATGGAAAAAGCTTATTTTCACGGAAACAGCAAAACTGATTCGGAAATTAAGTTCGCAATGGAAAGCGGCGTGGGTCATTTTGTCTGCGACAGCATCGAAGAGGTTTCTGTAATAGATGAAATAGCCGGAAAAATGGGATTGACGCAAAAGGTGCTTTTAAGAATAACTCCCGGTATTGATCCTCACACTCACAAGAAGATATCAACCGGAAGCGTAGATTCAAAATTTGGAGTTGCAATTGAAACAAAGCAGGCATATGAGCTTGTTGAAAAGACTTTAAAGCTTGATAATATTGAGCTTATGGGTTATCACTGTCATATCGGCTCTCAGATTTTTGAGTATGATCCGTTCTGCGATGCGGCAAGAATTATGATCAGATTTATTGCCGATACCAAAGCCATGTTCGGCTTTGAGGCGAAGGAACTCAATCTTGGCGGAGGTATGGGCGTAAGATATACCGAGGAAGATCCCGAGATCGATTATGCCGCAAACATAAAAGGTATTGCCGATATCATCAAAGCTCTTTGCGCGGAATACAGTGTGGAAATGCCTAAAATTCTCATGGAGCCGGGAAGAAGTATTGTTGCGGACGCAGGTCTGACTTTGTATACTGCCGGTTACCTGAAAGAGATAACGGGATTGAAAAATTATATCTCCATTGACGGAGGTATGACGGATAACCCGAGATTTACTCTTTATCAGTCACCTTATACGGTTCTCCTTGCCAACAGAATGAATGAGGAAAAAAATTACAAATGTACCGTGGCGGGACGCTGCTGTGAAAGCGGTGACATAATTCAGGAAGATGTTATGATGCCAAAACCGAAAAGAAACGACACGATCGCCGTGCTTACAACAGGTGCGTATAACTATGCTATGGCATCTCACTACAATAAAGTTCCTAAGCCTGCTATAGTAATGATAAAGGATAACCGGGATTTTGTTGTTGTTCAAAGAGAAACGATCGAACATATGATAGCAACAGAGGTATGATAAAAACAACGCTGTGGATCTTTATTCGCAGCGTTATTTTTTTGTTGAAGTAAAAATTATTAAAATGTAATTAATAACAGAATTATAACATTTACATTTCAAAAAAAATAGCTAATTTGTCAAAATAAACGATATCACAGCTCAAAAAACAGTAAAAAAACGTCAATGTGCGAAATTTAAAAATATTCTGTTTTTTTCGGAAAATTCTATTGAAAAAATAACAAAAGTATGTTAAACTATTATAGGTGACAGAAAACGTTTAGTGTTTTCATACGGTACATTGACAAAAAAATAACAATGTACCGATTGTCAAAATTTAGAATTTTCAGAAGTCAGGAGAGTTATTATGAGCGAAAATAAGTACACTATCGTTGACAGTGTAGAAACTTTTGAAGCAAAGCTTGCTCAGGTTAGAGAAGCACAGAAGAAGTTTGCAGAATATACCCAGGAGCAGGTTGACCATATCTTTAAGTGTGCAGCACTTGCAGCAAACCATCAGAGAATCAGACTTGCAAAAATGGCTGTTGAAGAAACAGGCATGGGCATAGTTGAGGACAAGATCATCAAGAACCACTATGCTGCAGAGTATATCTACAATGCATACAAGGACACAAAAACTTGCGGCGTTATCGAAGAGGACAAGGCTTACGGCACAAAGAAGATCGCTGAGCCGATCGGCGTTGTAGGCGCTGTTATTCCCACAACAAACCCGACGTCAACGGCTATCTTTAAGTCGCTTGTTTGCCTTAAGACAAGAAACGCTATGATCATCAGCCCGCACCCGAGAGCAAAGAATTCAACAATCGAGGCTGCCAAGGTTGTTCTTGAAGCTGCCGTTGCAGCAGGCGCTCCGGAGGGCATCATCGGCTGGATCGACGTTCCGTCGCTTGAGCTTACAAACACACTCATGAGAGAGTCTGATCTTATCCTTGCTACAGGCGGCCCCGGCATGGTTAAGGCTGCTTATTCGAGCGGTACTCCGGCTCTCGGTGTTGGTGCAGGTAATGCTTCTGCTATCATTGATCCTTCCGCTGATATTATTAATGCGGTTAACTCTATTATTCATTCAAAAACATTTGATAACGGTATGATCTGTGCTACCGAGCAGACTGTTATCGCCGATAAGCTTATCTATGATGACGTTAAGGCTGAGTTCATCAAGAGAGGCTGCTACTTCCTCAACGAAGAAGAGAAGGATAAAATCAGAAAGACAATGCTTATCAACGGCGCTCTTAACGCTAAGATCGTTGGTCAGCGTCCTGTAACCATCGCTAAGATGGCAGGCTTTGAAGTTCCGGACAGCGTTAAGGTTCTTATCGGTGAAGCTACAAGCACGGATCCCGAAGAGGCTTTCGGTCACGAGAAGCTTACTACCATTCTTGGTATGTACAAGTCCGAGAATTTTGAGGACTCTCTTAACATCGCTGAAACACTCCTCAACAACAACGGCGGTATCGGTCATACATCCGTTCTTTGGATCGATACTCTCAACGAGAAAGAGAAGTATGACGAGTTCACCGAGAGAATGAAAACTTGCCGTCTTATTATCAACACACCTTCTTCGCTTGGCGGTATCGGTGATCTTTACAACTTCAAGCTTACTCCTTCGCTCACACTCGGCTGCGGTTCATGGGGCGGCAACAGTGTTTCCGAGAACGTAGGCGTTAAGCATCTTATCAACATCAAGACAGTAGCAGAGAGGAGAGAAAATATGCTTTGGTTCAGAGCTCCGGAGAAAGTTTACTTCAAGAAGGGTTGTTTGCCTGTAGCACTCAGCGAACTTAAGAATGTAATGGGCAAGAAAAAAGCATTTATCGTTACAGATAGCTTCCTCTACAATAACGGCTACACAAAGCCGATCACAGACAAGCTCGATGAAATGGGCATTACTCATACAACCTTCTACGAGGTTGCTCCGGATCCGACACTCGCTTGCGCACAGAAGGGCGCCGAGCAGATGAGATCCTTCCAGCCTGATGTAATTATCGCTATCGGCGGTGGTTCTGCAATGGATGCCGGCAAGAT
>CACYDY010000103.1 GCA_902773245.1 uncultured Ruminococcus sp. | reverse complement strand
TTTACTGTTATTTTTTCAATTCACTGACTAACATGCTTCCGTCTAACTCTATGCCAATATTTTCGTTGTTGTCAAGCTCGGACAGCATGAGTCCGTTTGGGTAGCCGTCTTTGACCCGGATCATCGAATATTTTGTGCCGCCGATAACACGAACGAACCAATCGTCATGATAATCCACGCCGCCTTCTTCGAGAACATCTTCGAGTGTGGCGGATTCAATAGATTTATCGTTATATTTAATATCGTGATTGCCCTTGTTGTAATTATCCACGGCTTCTTCAAGAAGCTGCTTTGTGACGGCGGAGTCATCGTCCATGACAGCTATCTCTTCGGCGGCTGCAGCGTCCGCAGCAGAAACGTTTGCCGATGTATTTGATGTTCTGCCGCAGGCTGCAAGGGACAATACAGCTGCCGACGCAAGCAAAAATAAAAGATTTTTTTCATACAAAATCCTCCGATATTTTTTCTTTGTATTCTTTTGTATTATATCAAACCGATTGATAAAGCTCGTTTATTTTATCTTTCGTCTTTTGAATTTTTTTCTCGTCAACCGAAATGATCCCGACAGACTGTGTTTTATCATTAATGATCATCACGCTGTCAGCCAAACGCACGGCTGTATCAATATCTTTTGTAAATACCAAAAGAGAAAGCCCGACGGATCGCTTTACTTTTTCAAGAAGTTCAAGTTCGGTTTCTCTTTGGTCGGGAGAAAGATCAAGATACGGCTCGTCTATAGCCATAAGCTCATGCGAACACATATACGCTCCGAAAACCTCGGTTCTCAGTTTCAGATTCTTCGGCAAAAGATAAGCTGTTTTGTCGCCTTGTTCATTGAGAAGAAACGCTCCAAGCTCTTTTTTTACAAGTACAGATGCCATACTTTTTGACAATCCCCGTTTAACTATCGGAGAACAGCCTATGTCAATAACGCTCCTTGTTTTGGGTATCTCGGGCTTTTTCTCAATAACTCCGAATATGTTTTTCGAATCGGTGACATCGGCGCTTTTGAAGAAAATCTTTCCTTTGTCAACTCTTTTCTGACCTTTCAAAATATCGCACAAAAGCTCTATATTTTCGTCATTTTTGTAAAGCAAAGCCATGCTTTCACCGCTTTGAAGTATTAAGTTGAATTTTTCGATGACCTTGTGTTTTTCTGTTTTATAAAGATTTGATATTTCCAATACCGGTGAAGAGATCTTTTTCATGATTATCCCTCTGTTTATTAGTTTATTTGTTAATATTAACTTTACTATATAATTGTCAAAAAGTCAACAAAAATAAAACCGATCAAAAATGACCGGCTTTATTTTTAACAGATAACTTATGAGAAGAAGTTTGTTATATAGCAGATTAAAAAATAATTATTGTTTTTTGTTGTTACTCTTATTACTCTTATTGCTCTTATTGGCATCATAAGGATATGATACAGGAAAAATTACATCGTTGTCAAAAACGGTGGAATTGAGAACCTGAGAAGCAAAAGCAGCAAAGCCTGATTTGGAGATCAAAGCAAGTCCCTGCGCTGTATCTCCGATCAAAAGCAGTTCATCTCCGTCCTGCAGATTAAACTGGTGGAGTGCTGTTTTTGGAAGCTCGATCTTGCAGTTGTCCAACACGCAGGTTCCGAAGAAAAACTTGTTCTTGGGGTGGAAAGTACGTTCATTTTCGTTTTTTATGAAGAATGAAGCCATATCATCAAGACTTATATTGAAAATCTTTGAAAGCTCATTACATTTTGCAACATCAGGAATGCTCTCACCGTTTTCCCATTTTGCGACGGTCTGACGAGAAACATTCATCTTTTCAGCCAGCTCTTCTTGTGTCATTTTCATCATATTTCTGAGCTGTTTAAGACCTTCACTCACTGATACCCCTCCATTCTTTCACAAATGTTATTATACCATCAATGTAATCTTTCTACAATCAACTCAACTTGACATTTTATGTTAATTTTTGTAGAAAAAAATGTTGTCAAATTGTAAAAGATAATTAGATTACATATCTTATTATATCACTAATGCACAGTATAAGACAAGTCTGAAATGTAATTTTTATCATCTTCATGGCACATTTTGAAAAGTTGAACATAATATAATGATATATCAATCAATAGTTGGGAAGTTGAATAAAAATCATTTCAATAAAAAATATAAAACATTACGGGGGTAATCATGTGTTTGATATAAATAAATTTTGTATTATCGGTGGTGACAAAAGGCAGATCTATCTTGGTAATTCCATGATCAAAGACGGCAAAAACGTTACTTTCTGTTGTTTTGACAAATGTTTGGAGCCGGTTGATGATTACTCAAGGCTTGAAACTGCCGTTTCAAAGAGTGATTGCGTAATACTTCCCGTTCCTCTCAGTCGTGACGGAAAGAATCTTTTTACTCCGCTTGGAAGCAGAGTTATTGCTTTGGATCAGGATTTTTGCGATATTATCGGGGACAAAACGATTTTTACATCGAACAGCCGATTGCTTCTGTCAACGGGTAATTATGAAAAAGAAAGGGTATATGACTATCTCGACAGAGAAGAACTCGCTGTTCTCAATGCTGTTCCCACCGCCGAGGGTGCAGTTGAGATCGCAATGAGAAATTATAAAAAAACTATCAATGCAAGCAATTGTCTTGTGACGGGATACGGAAGAATAGGAAAGGTTCTGTCAAAAATGCTTGCCGCACTTGGGGCAAATGTTACCGTCAGCGCAAGAAAGCTCAATGATCTGACGTGGATCAGACTCAACGGATACAATCCTATCCACACCGAAGAGATATCACCGGGCAGCTGCTTTGACTTGATATTTAATACAGTTCCTTCCATGATATTTGACGAAAACACTTTGAGAAAAACATCTCAAAACACACTGCTTATAGATCTTGCGTCTGCTCCCGGGGGCGTTGATGCCGAAGCAGCCGAAAGACTTGGGATCAAGGTCATCAGTGCATTGTCACTGCCGGGAAAGGTTGCCCCCGAAACAGCGGGAGAGATTATAAAAAACACTGTTTATAACATAATAAAGGAGGAATCACCGTGAAGAAGGTGACTATAGGCTTTGCGATGTGCGGTTCTTACTGTACTTTTGCAAAAGCCTTAGATCAACTTGAGATCCTTGTGAGGCAAGGTTACGATATAATACCGATAATGTCGGAAAATGCCTATTCAATTGACACACGCTTCGGAAAATGCAAAGATATAGCCGACAGAGTTGAAAAAATCACAGGGAAGAAGATTATCCACACAATCAAGGAAGCAGAACCGATAGGCCCCAAAAAGATGTGCGATCTGATTCTCATAGCCCCCTGTACGGGAAACACTCTTGCAAAAATGACAAACGGAATAACCGACACTTGTGTAACAATGGCAGCAAAGTCACATCTCAGAATACTTCGCCCTGTTCTGGTTACTCTTGCGACGAATGACGCACTGGGCGCAACAGCAAAGAACATCGGTTTTATGCTGAACAGAAAAAACATATATTTTGTTCCGCTTCAGCAAGATGACTACGAAAAAAAACCAAACTCGCTCGTTGCCGATTTCACTCTTATTCCAAAAGCTGTGGAATATGCTCTCGAACACAAACAGCTCCAGCCGGTGCTGCTGTAATAATAAAAAAGCGGAACGCCCTTACAAGTGTTTCGCTTTTTTCTATGGCAGGAAAACCGGTATAAGAGTACATTTTTGAAAAACTCTTATAAGGGGTTGCTGTTAATTTTGAATAGTGTATAAAAAAACCGTTTAGAATAAAAATTCTAAACGGTCAAGTCCGAGTGACTGGAGTCGAACCAGCGGCCTCTTGAACCCCATTCAAGCGCGCTACCAAACTGCGCCACACCCGGGTGCTTTCTCAATCACAAGTAAGATTATATCATACCGTGAACAAAAAAGCAAGAGTTTTATTATTACAATTTTGTAACATTTTCAAAAAACATAGAATATCGTCATTCGACCGGAATGCCATGTGAACGGCAAAGAGCAAGCCAATCGGCATATTCCTCAAGAAGCAATGCATAAAGCTGCTGATCTGTGATCTGGGACAAATTATTGACGCTGATAAAATTAGCGTTGTCGATCAGTCTTCCCGTAAGGTTGTCGAGTTTTTCGAGAAATTCAAACTTTTCTTTTCCGATACCGACGAATTTCCAGAAAATATTGTAGTGTGAAGCAACTGTCAGTACCTCTTTCGCAGCCGCTTTGTCGGAATTTGCTCCGTCAGTGATGAAAATAACAAATGTGGGAATACCCGTTTTACCCTTTTTGCCGTATTTGTGTAAAATGGCAGACATAACAGGCGCATAGCAGGTCGTTCCGAAGTGATCGTTTTGGGAAAGAATGACCTTCTGTACATAACCGTCAAGATTTTGATAGGTGACAGGCTCAAACTCTTTGTATAGATTGTCAAACCAGAAAAACTCCAGCTCTGCATTGTCATCGAAGCACATCGCCATCGGAAATATTCTTTCAAGAACGTTCTGAACCGTACCGTCCTTGTACATTGTTCTCATCGAACCCGAATGATCAAGAACAAAGACAACCCTCGCAACGTTTGCCGTGATGTTGTTTCGTTTCACCTCGTCGAGAACAATTTCTTTTCTGAGTGAAATCTTTTTGTTCAGCTCTTCGTTTTTTGTAAGACTGACGGGTGACTTGTTTAAATTGTTTGAGCCGGAAGCGGACGGCTTGTTTTTATTAAAATTATCGAAAAATCCCATAAAAAACCTCCCTTAATGAACGGACAAAATAGTCGTTTGATAAATTAACTATAATTTTATGCCTAAATCATAAAATTATATGCTCATTATACCACATGCAGTTTTTTTATTCAATATTAATCGAAAATATATCGGAAATAATTTTACCTGAATTTTTGCATAGGAAAATAGCGGAAGAATTTTTGTCGCAAGGCGATTTTCAACACTTTTGCCATCGTTTCGGCATATTATGGCAGTAATAAAGAAAGGGTTTTCTTTATTAGAACTGAGGTGATAATTTTGGAAAAGAAAAATCTGATAATGATGGTTTCAATAACAAGCGCTATGAAAGCAAGAGAGGTTTTGCAAAAAAACGGAATAAGGAGCGAGATCGTCAGAACTCCCAAAAGGCTTGCAAAAGCAGGCTGCGGCTACAGTCTTTTTGTTCCGAATAATTTTTCAAAGGCTGTCGCTGTGATCAGAAATTCCGGCATAAAAACAGTCGGGATCGCAGGCGGGGAGGACGGTTTATGATATATTTGGACAACGCAGCGACTACCTTTCCAAAGCCGATGAGCGTCAGAAATGCAGTGGTTAATTCCATTTCCAATTACGGCGCAAACCCCGGTCGGGGTGGGCATGATCTTGCGGTCAGGGCTTCGGAGATAATATATAAATCCCGCAGCAAAACAGCAGATTTTTTCGGTGAGAAAGACGCCGAAAATGTGATATTTACTTCCGGCTGCACTCATTCGATCAATATTGTACTGAAAGGGCTTCTCAAACCGGGTGATCACGTTGTTGTTTCCGACATGGAGCATAATGCGGTAATGCGGCCGCTTTATGCTCTCAAAAAAAAGAAGATATCCTACTCGGTCGCAAGAGTTTCCGATGTTAGCAGCGACGAAACTCTTGAGAATTTCAGAAACGCACTGCAGGAGAATACACGGCTTGTAGTATGCACACACGTTTCAAATGTGTGGGGAACACGGCTTCCCGTTGAAAGAATTACCGCAATGTGCCATCAGTATTCTATTCCCGTTCTTATAGATGCGGCGCAAAGTGCAGGTGTTCTGGGGATCGACCTCGACGAAAGTAATTTTGACTATATTTGTATGCCCGGTCATAAGGGGCTTTACGGCCCCATGGGAACGGGAATTCTGATCACCAAGCACCATGACGATCTCGAAACGCTCATCGAAGGGGGCACGGGGAGCAATTCCGCACTGTTTGAACAGCCCGGAACTTCTCCCGACAAATTCGAAAGCGGAACTCCGAATCTGAGCGGTATTGCAGGGCTCGGAGCAGGGATAGATTTTGTGAGATCGGTTTCATGCGAAAAAATTCATGCCCACGAAATTAATCTTCTTGCTCATCTTTACGACAGACTTGAGAAAAACAAGAATATAATTCTTTATACACCTCGTCCGAATGTTTATAATTCGGGCGGAGTCCTTTCATTCAACGTAAAAAATCACGACAGTGAAGAGGTTGCCGCTGTTCTCAACAGGAGATTCTCGATTTTTGTGAGAGCGGGTCTGCATTGCTCGCCGCTTGCTCATCTGCACCATTCAACCGAGGAAACGGGCGCAGTAAGGATCGCTCCGTCGTATTTCAACACAATCAGCGAAATGAATGTTCTTGCAGCAAGCCTGAAAAAAATCTGATCGGTGACGACCGCAGGATGCGTCGTTTGATCAATGAATGTTTTGGTGCCGATATTTTTTAAAAAAGTTGTGCATGATTTCAAAAAAAGGTTGCATATATTAAATTTTGTGGTAAAATATTATTGTGGTTTAAATTTTTGTTAGTAATATAAAGAAAGCGCCGGTTTTGTCGGATACACACTCCGATGATTGGGATTCAAAGCGTGTTTTATGCGTGGCTGCTTTGGATCATCTGTCGGGTTTTGTCTGTTTGAAACGGCTTTGGCAGACCGGAGCTTTCTTTGACTTATCGTCGAAGGATTTTTATAGTATGGGAACTTTTAATGAATTTGTTCAAAACTTTTTTGCCATAATGCGAACGTTTCAGTTTAAAGATGCTGTCGACATTATTGCAATAGGACTTATAATATACTACCTGATAAAGCTTGTCAAAGAAACCCGGGCAGTGCAGCTTGTCAAGGGAATTTTTATTCTTCTCGTTCTTTATGGAGTTGCTTATATCTTCAAGCTGACAATGATGACGGCTATGCTTAACAGGTTTTTCGAGTTTGCCGTTTTGGTTTTGTTCATAGTTTTTCAGCCCGAGATGCGAAAGGTTCTGGAACAGCTCGGAAGAAGCAACTATACCTATCGCAAGCTGAAAAACGTCTTTTTTGACAATACGTCAAACGAAGAGCTTATTCTCAGACAGAAAAAGACCATTTCGGTGTTCGTAGACGCTGTAATGCAGCTTCATTCAAAAAAGACCGGTGCGCTGATCGTTTTTGAAAGAAGAACACGTCTTGGTGACATTGCATATACGGGAACGATCATCAACGCCGCACCGTCAGTAATGATGATAGGAAACATTTTCTTCAACAAAGCGCCTCTGCATGACGGCGCAATGATAGTTCGTGACGGCAAGATATATGCTGCCGGCTGTATTCTGCCGCTGACCAAAAACGAGAATGTTGACGACAATCTCGGCACACGTCATCGTGCCGCACTCGGAATGAGTGAGGAATCCGACGCAGTCATCGTTGTGGTTTCGGAGGAAACGGGTTCGATATCTATCGCACTCAACGGCGAGCTGACCAGAGATTACACCAGGGAATCGCTGAACAATGAGCTTAACAAGCTGCTTATAACGGAAGAGGCTGAGGTTTCCGAAAAATTCTCTTTATTCTCGGGAGGAAGAAAGGAGAAGAAAAATGAGCAGTAAAAAGACAAAAAGAAGAACTCTCAATTCTCTTTTTAACAACGATAAATTTCTTTTGGCTTTGTCCATGATAATTTCTTTTTTCATGTGGACTGCCGTTTCGGCGGGCAGCGGCGAAAGCGTGACATATCGTGTTTCGGGGATCTTTCCTACGATGGAGCTTTCCGACGATGCCGAAACGGACAATCTTTCCGTTGTCAGTATTGACGGAGTTCCTCTCGATGAATTTACCGCAAGCGTCAGCGTAAAGGGAAACAGTGTTACCGTGGGGTCGCTCACTCCGTCGGACATTCAGGTTTATGGTTCGAATTTGGGAAATATTGTGACCAGCGGAACTTATAATGTATCGCTGATGGCAAGGCAGCTTGGTATTAAGAACAATTATGACATAACTTCGGTCGAACCTTCCGAAGTAGTAGTGGTCGTTGACAGAACTATTTCCAAAGAACTGCAGATCGACACTTCCAAAATAAACGCAACCTCGGGTGAGGAATACTATATGGGTAGTCCGTCGCTTTCTCAGAAAACGGTTGTGGTCACAGGTCCCGAGCAAAGCGTTTCAAAGGTGGACAAGGCTATTGTTTCGGCGGAGCTTGAGGGCGAGCTTGTCGAAACTACCGTGCTTGAAAAGCTTTCGGTGCAGCTTGTCGACGCTCAGGGGAACGAGATAACTGACGATTCTCTTGTAGTCGATCCTGTCACTGTTGACGTTACCATACCGGTTCTTATGAAAAAGACTGTACCGCTCAAGCTTGATTACAGCCATGCGCCGTCGGAGTTCTCTGCGGACGGATTTATAACGATCGAACCATCGGAGCTTGAAATTGCGGCGGCGGCAGACGTTATCGATTCCGTTGAATATATTTCGATAGGAACGCTTGATTTTAACAGCCTGTCATACGGGGCTTCGGCAATGTCGTTTGAGCTTGTCATGCCCGAGGGTGTTAAAAATTTCAATAGTATAGAAAAAGCAAACGTCAAGTTTGATTTTACAAATTATTCAACGAAATCTTTTGTGGTCAACGATTTTGATTTTATTAACACTCCGAGCGGCTTTGCGGCAGAATATTCCACATACCGCAATATAGTTGTCAGAGTTGTTGGACCTCAGACCTCTATTTCCAATTTGAAAGCATCGGAGGTTTCTACTGTGATAGATCTGAGCGATGCGAAAAGCGGGACTACCGATATGCCTGTTCAGGTGTATATCAACAAAGCTACGGATTGCTGGGTGTTTGGTACGTATACGATGAATGTCACCGTAAAGGAAGCTTCCGAGGTATCGTCGACACTCACATCTGCGGTGTCCTCGGCAGCGGAAAGCGGTGTCAAATCGACCGACAACGATCAATAAGATAAATCCCAAAAACTTCCACCTGAAAAAGATGGAAGTTTTTTGCTTTTTTTCTGAAAAAGCATTGATATTTACAAAAAAATGTGCTAAAATAATTGAATATATATAATTTGATGATAATTGTATGAAATAAAAAGGAGCGGTTCATTATGAATATAAAAAAATGGGAAGTGAATAAAGTAAACCGAGAAAGAGCCGCTTATATCATGAAAAAATATGGAGTCGCTTCTCTTCCTGCGGTGCTGCTTGAGGGGAAGAATTTTGAGGACGACAGCGAGATCCTTGAATTTTTGTCCGAGGCGCCGAATTTTTCCGATCCTTTTCTTATCAAGGATATGGAAAAGGCTGTAGACAGAATAGACCGGGCGCTTAATGATAGTGAAAAGATCTGCGTCTACGGTGATTACGATGCAGACGGGGTGACTTCTTCGGCAGTTTTGTTTTCATATCTTGAAAGCGTAGGCGCAGATGTTTTTTATTACATACCCGATCGTGAAACCGAGGGCTACGGACTTAATGTCGGCGCTGTGGAAAAACTCAGATCAATGGATACCGATCTGATCATTACCGTTGATAACGGCATTTCCGCATACAAAGAGGTCGAACTCGCAAATTCGCTCGGAATGGACGTGATCGTGACCGATCATCATGCCGTTCCCGAGAAGATGCCGAATGCAAAGGCAATTCTTAATCCTCACCGCAGCGATGACGGCAGTCCCTACAAGGAGTTTTCGGGAGTCGGAGTTGTTTTCAAGCTTATAATGGCTCTTGAAAAGGACGGTCTGTCTGTTGAGGAGCTTCTTGATCTGTATTCCGACCTGTGCGCATTGGGAACGATCGCTGACGTTGTGAGTCTGACGGGCGAAAACAGAATGCTTGTCAGAGAAGGTCTGAAACGATTGAACAACGATACCCGACCGGGGCTTGCGGCTCTTCGTGAAAAGCTTGGACTTTCGGAAAAATACATAAGCTCTACTTCCGTTGCGTTTAACATTGCACCGAAAATAAACGCCTGCGGCCGTTTGGGAAGTGCAAACAGAGCGGTGGAATTATTTTTGACGGAAGATTTTTCCCATGCCCGGATCCGTGCCGATGAGCTGATGGAAGAAAACGACGCAAGAAAAGAGCTTGAAACAGAAATTCTTTCACAAGCAGTGAAAAGAATAGAATCCGATCCCGACATAAAAAACAGACGTATTCTGATAGTGGACGGAAAAGACTGGCACCCCGGAGTGATCGGAATTGCCGCCGCAAGACTCAAAGATCTCTACGGAAAGCCTGCGGTCGTAATATCCTGCTCAAACGGCGTCGGAAAAGGCTCGGGAAGAAGTATCGAGGGATACGCATTGTGTGATGCGATAGCATACTGCAAGGATCTTCTGACAGTCTTTGGGGGACACCCCATGGCGGCAGGACTCTCTCTGCCCGAGTTCAATATCCCCGAATTCAGGGAAAAAATGAACGAGTATGCTTATATGCTCGAAGAGAAGTATTTTCCCACTCTCAGAATTTCATGCGCGCTGAATCCTGCAAAGCTTAATATCGACATGGCTTTGAGTCTGCCTTGTCTGGAGCCGTTCGGAACGGACAATCCCAGTCCGCTGTTCGGTTTGTTCGATGTGGAACTAAAAAGAATTGTACCGCTTTCAGGCGGTAAGCATATAAAAATATTCGTTTCAAAAAATTCGCCCGAGATACCCATACTGTTTTTTGGCGTTACCCCCGAGGAGTTTCCTTATGAAACAGGCGATATGATCAATGCTGCCGTAACTCTCGGTGTCAATGAATTTAACGGAAACAGGGAGCTAAATCTTTACGGAAAGGACATCTGTTTTTCCAAGGTCGATTATGAAAGGCTGCTTGAAAGCAAACGGGTATGTGACGACTACATGGCAGGTGTGGATCTGACCGATCAAATGCGGTCGGAGCTTGCGGTTACAAGAGATGATTTTGCGGTTGTGTATAGGTTTTTAAAGAGTCATAACGGGTTTGAGTATTTGCCCGATGTGTTGTATTATAGATTAAGCGATCAGAATATAAGTTTAGGAAAGCTGATGCTTGTGTTGGAAGCAATGAAGCAGCTGGGGCTTGTTGAAATAAACTCCACTCCGGTAAAGATGAATATTAAAATGATTGAAAATCCTCCGAAGGTGAACATACTTTCGGCTCCGATTTTGACAAAGCTGGTATAATTATAACTCCTTTGGAGTTGTGTTTATATTCCGACGGTGTGACGTTTTTGTGTGTTTGCTAATGTCGTGCCGTTGTATAGGTCAGCCGCTGTTTTTGTGGAGATCCGATCTGCCGGGAAACGGCTTGAGTGCATAAAAATGCGGCTGCAAATAAAAATCAGAGAGGTGTGTTATTATGGCTGCAAACAGAAAGTACTATCAGGATTATGAGGAGCTTTGCGAGCTTCTGGACAAGAGTACCGGTGACTATGACCGTGAGAAGATAGGACGAGCGTATGCACTGGCGGAAAAGATGCACGGCGATCAAAGACGTGTTTCGGGTGTGCCTTATATTCTCCACCCGACGTCGGTTGCATGTATTATCGTTGATCTTGGAATGGACACCGATTCGGTGGTTGCCGCTCTTCTGCATGATGTTGTGGAGGACACACCCGTAACGATCGAAGAGGTTACCGAAATGTTCGGAAAGGATGTCGCTCATCTTGTGAACGGCGTTACCAAAATAAGCAAGATCAACTACACCAGCCGTGAGGAAAGACAAGCTGAAAATGTCAGAAAAATGCTTATTGCTATGGCTGACGACATCAGAGTTATTATCATCAAGCTTGCCGACAGACTTCATAATATGCGTACTATCGACTGCATGAGGGAACAGAAGCGAAGAGATATCGCACTTGAAACAATGGAGGTTTTTGCTCCGATCGCCCATCGTCTCGGTATCAAGGCTATCAAAGACGAAATGGAGGATCTATCGCTTCAGTATCTCGACCCCGTGGGATATAAGGAGATCGAAACTCATCTTGAAAAGAATATGGCTGACGGACAGGGATTCATAAATAAGATCATGGCGCAGATCTCCGACAGAGTTTCTCAGTACATAAAGGGCGCAAAGGTCAGCGGACGTGTCAAGAGTATTCACGGTATTTACAAAAAGCTGATCATTCAGGGAAAAGCTCTCGAAGAGATCTATGACATCTATGCAGTAAGAGTTATTGTTGAAAGCGTCGCGGACTGCTACAACGTTCTCGGTGTTATTCACGATATGTTCCAGCCTCTTCCGAACAGATTCAAGGACTATATTTCGACTCCGAAGCCGAATCTGTATCGTTCGCTTCATACGACAGTCATAGGTTCTGACGGCGTTCCGTTTGAGGTTCAGATCAGAACGTTTGAAATGCATCAGACCGCCGAATACGGTATTGCCGCACACTGGAAGTACAAGCTTGGTATGAACGGCAAAAGCTCAATGGACGAGCAGCTTGCGTGGATCAGACAAATGCTTGAAAATCAGGCTGACAATCATGATCCGACACGTCTTATCAAGGATATCAAAACAGATCTCTCCTCAGACGAGGTGTTCGTATATACTCCCAAGGGAGAGCTGATAAATCTTCCCTTGGGTTCCACCGTGATAGACGTTGCCTATGCAATTCACAGCGCAGTGGGCAACCGAATGCTTGGCGCAAAGGCTAACTACAGAATAGTTCCGATCGACTACGTTGTCAAAACAGGTGATATTATTGAAATTATCACCGGAAAGGAAGGCTCCGTGGGTCCGAGCCGTGACTGGCTGAAAATTGTAAAAACGAGCAGTGCAAGAAACAAGATCAGACAATGGTTCAAGCGTGAAAAGCGTGAGGAGAATATTGTTCTCGGAAAGGCAGAGTTCGAAAAGGAATGCAGGAAGAACGGCTTTGAGCTTGACGAAAAAGAGCTTGAGATCATGATGGAGCCTATTCTTCGAAAGAAGAATATTCCCTCAATGGAGCATTTCTATGCGTCTATCAGCTTTGGCGGTACGGTTCTCTGGAAGCTTATGCCCCGAATCAAAGAGGAATATTCAAAGATTGTTGAGGAACGCAAAAAGGCTGAGGGCATAGAAGAAGAGTATGTAGTTCCGATCGTTGACGAAAGCGCCAAGCCGAAAACCTCAAAAAGCGGAGTTATCATCGATGGAATGGACGACGTTGACATTAAGCTTTCAAAATGCTGTACGCCGCTCCCCGGTGACGATATTATTGCTTTTATTACAAAGGGTCACGGAATTTCGGTACACAAGCGATCCTGTCAGAATGTTCCTCAGAATATTGACGAAGCGGAGGATCCCACACGCTGGGTCAGCGCAAGATGGTCGGAATCTATCAGCAGCTCTTTCAGAACGATCATTGAAATTCAGGCTTATGACAGAACGGGACTCGTTGCGGATCTTGCCGGTCAGCTCGGAAATATGAGAATAAACATTCACAACATGAGCTCAAAGACCAACAACAGCGGAACCGCCGTTATAACGTTCAATATTACGGTAAAAAACAAGTCGCATCTGCGTGATATTATTTCTCGTCTCAGTTCGGTCAAGGGCGTCATGACTGTCGAAAGAGCAAGCGCCTGACGGTGCAGTGCTGTTCGGATATGGGTGACGTCAATGAAGTAAAATAAAACCGATCACTTAATTCGACAGACAATAAGCCTTAAGGAACTGTTCATCAATAACTTTTCATTTCTGCTTGTCTAATTTGCCATGAACTGCGTTAATATTTCTTGAAATACGCCCAAGGAAGTGCCCTTGGGGTACGCCAGTATTCCTGCGAAAAATTGCCTTGTTCAGAACAAATTATCCTAAGCATAAATCACAGTTCCTAAGTTGTGAACAGTGGCTTGAAAATAAAAAAAACAGGGGTGAACGGCTTGAAAGCTGTTATTCAAAGAGTGTCATCCGCACAGGTCGATGTTGACGGCGAGTGTGTGGGAAAAATCGAAAAAGGCTTGCTGGTACTTCTGGGTGTGGGCGAAAACGACACCGAGCGAGAAGCGGACTTACTTGCAGCAAAAACGGCGAAGCTGAGGATATTTACCGACGAAAACGACAAAATGAATCTTTCGCTTGGGGATATCGGCGGTTCGGTTTTGGTAATATCTAACTTTACTCTTTACGGCGACTGTTCTCACGGCAGGCGACCGAGTTTCTTTTCAGCCGCCCGTCCCGAAAAAGCAGAGCCTTTGTACGAATATTTTTGTGATAAAATACAGAGCGGCGGTGTTGAGAATGTTCAAAAGGGTGTATTCGGAGCGGATATGAAGGTTTCTCTGCTCAATGACGGGCCTGTGACTCTTGTTATCGATACCGACGATCTGAAATGAGGTGCAGTTTAATGATAGATATAATAACACTGGTTGTATCCGAGCTTGCAACGAATTGTTATATAGTGACGGATTCCAAGACAGGCGACTGTGCGGTTATCGATCCGGGTGAGTTCACGAAAGAATTGGACGAGGAACTCTCGAAAATCGGTTATGACAAGGTCAGGTATGTTTTGCTGACTCACGGTCACTGCGACCATATTGCCGGTACAAACAGCATTATTGAAAAAACCGGCAGCAAAGCAAAAACAGCCATTTCGGGCGAAGATACAAAGCTTTTGAATGATTCTTATCTCAACCTTTCGTGTTTCTTTTGCGACGAGCCTGTAGGCGATATAAAAGCTGACATTGAGCTTCATGACGGCGATATAATAAAGCTTGGAGATAGTGAGTTTAAGGTGCTGTCAACGCCGGGACATACGGCAGGCTCCGTTTGTTTTATTTGTGACAATACTATATTTTCGGGCGATACTTTGTTCTATCATTCTCAGGGAAGAACGGATTTTCCCACAAGCAGCCCGTCCGACATGGCAAGGTCACTTGCCCGCATCGCTGCGCTTGATGGTGACTACAACATTCTTACAGGGCATGATATCCCCACTACACTCGACAATGAAAGAAAATTCAATCCGTATATAGGCAGTGTTTTTTATGATAATATATATTGATAACCATGATTTCCGCTACGAGATCGAGAATCTTACGAGAATGTTTTTTCCCAACACCAGAATTGAAATTGATCAAAATATTCCCGAAGAGCTTTTGCCGCCTTATATTTACACAAAGCTCGATATATCCAACGACAAAGCCGAGATCACTGCGGAGATCTCCGTCGGCGGATTTCACGAGAGATCTTCCAAATTGTATTCTGTTGACAAAGATAATTTGGAGCTTGAAATGGCTCTTATGCTTTTTGATAAATTTACAAGGCTCACCGAGGTCATTCCGCCGTGGGGAGTGCTGACGGGAGTTCGTCCGATCAAGCTTTTCAGACGATTATCCGAAGAACACGGCTTTGACTATGCCGTGAATTATTTTACGGAGAAATTCAAAGTCAGCGAAGAAAAAACCGCTCTCACTGTAGAAACGGAGAAAAATGAAAAAGCCATTATTGAGCTGTCCGAACCAAATTCTTACAGCCTTTACATTTCGATACCGTTTTGTCCGAGCCGGTGCAGCTATTGTTCGTTTGTGTCGGCTACAGTCGAAAAAACCAAACACCTCGTTGAACCGTACACGGAGCTTTTGTGCAGGGAGCTTGAAAAAACCGCAGAATATGCTAAGCGGCTGAATTTAAAGCTTGAATCCGTGTATATGGGCGGTGGAACTCCGACAACTTTGAGCGCGGAGCAAATGAGAAGAGTTCTCACTGCCGTAAACAATAACTTCGACCTCACGCATTGCAGAGAGTTCACCGTCGAAGCCGGCAGACCCGATACTATAACGGAAGAAAAGCTGAAAGCAATTTCGCAGTGCGGCGTAGACAGGATCAGCATCAATCCTCAGACGCTGAACGACGAGGTTCTTGCGAACATAGGCAGAAAGCACACATCAAATCAGGTTCTCGAAACCTTTGATCTCGCAAGAGAATATGATTTTGACCACATAAACATGGATTTGATAGTAGGTTTGCCCGGGGATACCTTTGAAAGCTTTAAATCAACGCTTGACAAAATTACCGAATTATCACCGGAAAGCATTACGGTTCATACGCTGTCGATGAAGCGTGCGTCGACTCTCACGCAAAGCGGAAAAACTATCAACAAGCAAGAGGCTCAGACCACATCGCAAATGCTTTCCTACGCAAACCGAACGCTTCACGATAACGGATATATCCCGTACTACTTGTACCGACAGAGCAAAATGGTCGGTAATATGGAGAACACAGGCTGGTCTAAGCCCGGCAAAGAGGGGCTGTACAATGTGTTTATTATGGACGAAACACACACGATACTGGCTTGCGGAGCAGGCGGTGTGAGCAAGCTTAAGGATTGCTCATCAGGCTGTATCGAAAGAATATTTAACTATAAATATCCATACGAATATATTAATGATTTTGAGGAAATCTTAAAACGCAAGGAAAGGATTGAGAGTTTCTATGCAGAGCATAGTTAATTCGTACCGCCGATATGCACTGACGCTTGACAAGATCAACAGATTAGCGTACAAAGATCCCAAAGAGTTTGTTTTGATTGCGGAGAATGCCTTTCGTTCCGATATTAAGGAGATCGCAAAGGGCATTTTAAATTCCCCGAACCGCTGCAAGGTTGTAATGCTTGCGGGACCGTCCGCTTCGGGCAAGACCACAACTGCGTATATCCTTCGTGAGGAACTTTTGAATCTGGGCTGCGGCTCGGAAATTATCTCGATGGATAATTTCTATCTGGGTGAGGAAAACGTTCCGAGAACATCGGATAACAGACCTGATTTTGAAACGGTTTACGCTTTGAATATACCTCTGATCGAAAAGTGTATTTCCGAGCTTCTTCAATTCGGAGAATACGAAATTGCACAGTTCGATTTTGCGGCAAGCCGTCCA
Source organism: uncultured Ruminococcus sp. (assembly GCA_902773245.1). Taxonomy (GTDB): domain Bacteria; phylum Bacillota; class Clostridia; order Oscillospirales; family Acutalibacteraceae; genus RUG592. The sequence continues at coordinate 3,204 of CACYDY010000103.1, read as the reverse complement.
AAGGAAGAAACTAAGAAAATAAATCTTCATAATGATTCAATTGCGATAATCGAGGGAATTCATGCTCTGAATCCGCTGTTCACCGAGCATATAAAATCGGCAGCGGGTCTGAAAAAGATCTACATAAGCGTAAAACAGGGCATAAGAGCGTCAAATAATTCGGGATATCTTCTGACGGCTGCAGAGCTGAGGCTTTTCAGACGGCTTGTCCGTGACCACAAGTTCAGAGGAAGCTGCGCACAGCATACGCTTGGTATGTGGGACAATGTGCTGTACGGAGAGAAAAGATATATCGTTCCGTTCAAGTATTCGGGCGACATTACTATCAACTCCATTCATATCTATGAACCGTGTATCACGGCAGCCGAAGCAGTGCCGATTCTGAAAGAGGTTTCTCAGAATGACAAGGAATACGTCTATGCAAATTATTTGATAGAACGTGCCGAGAAATTTGTTCGGATACCCGAAAAATATGTCCCCGAAAATTCACTTATGCGTGAGTTTTTGGGAAACGGAAAGTATAATCTCTAACAAAAATCTTATTGCTTTATTGGTAAAAATACAGAAATGTTTTAAATCTGAAAAAATTTACATTTTATACTATATTTTATTTTGAGTGTGTGGTATAATAATTTCGATTTTTATACGGCAGACCAATATGCAGAATTTTATTTGTATTAAAAAATGGAGGATTTAAAATGAGCTTGTTTGATGATGTTATCGTCAATGTTGCCGCTGCGGTCGATGCTGTCGGCAAAAAAACAACCGAGGTAGTGGACAGATCAAAGGTCAGAGTTTCGTCCGTGGAGCTTAAGAACAAGATTTCCGCTCGATTTGAAACTCTCGGCAGATATGTTTATGACACTCATGCAGCAAAAAATACCGATCCGTCGGTCGTTGATCAGTACGTTTCCGAAATTACAGTTCTTATCAACGAGCTGAAAACGCTTCAGGACAGTTTGAATGCTTCAAACGGAAAGACAGTATGCCCCAAGTGCAGCTGTTCAAATTCAGCCGACAGTCTTTTCTGCAAAAAGTGCGGCGCTTCGCTCGATTTTACCAACACATACACGACTCCGATCCCTACTCCCGTGAACTCGGCAGAGCCTGAAAAAGAAGCCGAAAAAGCGGAAGATGCGGCTGAAAGCTTTGAAACAGCCGAAACGGAAGAAACAGCAGTGTCGGAAGTTGAGGAAGCAGATGTTCAAGATGTGATAGATTCCGATCTTTCCGGTGAATAATTCAAAAATGCAGGCTAATTAATAAGGTAATACGTTGCAGGGTACAATTTGTAACGTATTACCTTTAGTTCGGCATAATATAAAGTTGAAAAGAGGAGATAGCTTGAAGAAAATCAAAGCCAACAAAAACCAGAGCTTTATAAAAGGGGCTGCAATACTCGGTTTCTGCCTTTTGATAGTTAAGGTTATAGGAATGCTTTACAAAGTAAGTTTGTCCAGACTTTACGGCGGCGTGGGTGCGGGACTTCTCAACAATGCTTACGAACTGTACACTCCGCTGTTCACTCTTGCAACGGCAGGTTTTCCGATCGCAGTTTCGAGAATGGTTTCCGAGAGTATGTCAAAGGGCAGATATCGTGATGTAAAGCGAATTAAAAATGTTGCCGTTCCGTTTTTTGTTGTTTCGGGCATTATCTGTGTGCTTTTGATGGTGCTTTTCAGTTTCTTTTATGTGCGTATAATAGACGCCCCCGATTCGTTTATTTCAATGCTTGTGCTTGCACCGGCGATTTTTTTCGGCTGTCTTGTTTCTGCATACCGCGGATACTACGAAGGTATGCGGAATATGATTCCGACTTCCATATCTGAAATTGTTGAGGCTGTCGTAAAGCTTTCTGTCGGATACTCTTTTGCCTATGTGGTTATGAACTACGGCGGAACGCTTTTTGGAATTACCGACAAAAACGTCCTTTTGAAATACTCGGTTGCAGCTGCTATTTTGGGTATTACTCTGGGTTCTTTTTTGAGCTTTTTGTATATTTATCTTCGCTATAAAATCGAGGGTGACGGCATAACTAAGGAAATGCTGAAAGCTTCGCCGCGTCCAAAGAGCAAAAGCGAAACATTTAACATTCTTCTGAAAACGGCTGTTCCGATCGGACTTGGCGCATTGGTAATGAGCGTTGCGGGAACCGTTGATTCTGCGCTTATTCAAAGAAGAATTATCGCCATGATGGGAAAACGCCCCGATGCACTGCTGAGTCAGTATGTCGGTTTGGTTCCTCACGAGTATATTGACGAAAACAGAGTGCATACATATCTTTGGGGCTGTTATGGCTATGCGCTCACGATCATGAACCTGGTCGTAACCGTAACTCAGGCCTTCGGAACAACGGCTATGCCCAATGTTACCGACGCATTTACCAAGGGCAACAGAGCTTATCTGAAAAGCAGTATCGAAACCGTTATGAGAGTGACTTTTGTTTTCACTATTCCGGCAGGTTTGGGACTGACGGTTCTTGCAGATCCTATCATGCACGTCGTTTACGGAAATGTTGAAGGTGTTGATATCTCCATTCAGATATTGAAGCTGATGGGTATTGCGGTTATAGTTTTTGCTGCGGCAACTCCGATGTGCAGTATGCTTCAGGCTGTCGGAAGAGTCGATATGCCGCTGAAGCTTTATACTGTCGGTATGGTGATCAAGGTTGTTTCAAACTATATTTTCTGCGGCATTCCCGAGATAAATGTCCAGGGCGGAAGTATCGGAACTCTGCTGTGCTATACCTATGTAATAATTGTTTCCGTTTATGTTTTGATAAAAGAAACGGGTATAGTACCTGATTTTAAGGTTGTAATAATTAAGCCTATGATTGCTTCTGTAGTTTGTGCAGCGTCGGCTTGGGTTTCATTTGAGCTTCTGTCAAAGATTATTACGGGAAGATTTGCGATTTATGCAAATCTCGTGCTTTCCGTGATTGCAGCGTGTGTTTTTTACTTGATTTTCCTGCTCTTGCTCAGAGAAATTACCAAAGATGATATTATTATGATGCCAAAAGGTAACAAAATCGTAACTATGCTTGAAAAATATCACTTAATAAGGTAAAATAACTATTTGTAGTGATTTTTTTACTTTTTATATAGTAATCTCAAATTGTACTCATATAAAATTTTAAACAACATGCTTTATATTAAGGTTAATATTCGGTGAAATCACTAAATAATAACAGTAAACTACAGTTTG
>CACYDY010000102.1 GCA_902773245.1 uncultured Ruminococcus sp. | reverse complement strand
TAATTGATTGCAATTGGCTGATCGTTGTTGATTAATTAAGAAAAATGATGAAAGGACACAGGGGTTCGGGGCTTACGCCCCGAACCCCTGCACACATTGCATATGATCTTAAGTTCCGGATAGTGTTTTTATATTACCGACGATACTATTTTAAATATTCGGAGGGGAAGCCGACACTGAAACGCAATACCTCCAAAGCGTCCGCAGACGTTACGCTTTTGTCACCGTCAACGTCGCAAAGCTTTACCTGTTCCGGAGTGAAATTCTCCAAGCCAACGCTTTCACGCAAAATATAAAGACTGTCGACAGACGTAAGCTCGTCATCTCCGTCCAAGTCGCCCACTTTAGCTGTTACAGACGGTTTCTCACCGGGATCTTCACCGGGTTTCTGTCCCGGATCTTCACCGGGTTTCTGTCCCGGATCTTCGCCCGGTTTCTCTCCGGGGTCTTCGCCCGGTTTCTGCCCCGGGTATTCCATATCAACAAACTTCAAATCGTTTACGATCGCAAACATCTCCGCTGTAGAGCCTTTGTAACCATGAACGGTTACGTCTAAATCTTTGTCTGCGGATTGAAGCAAAGAATCCGAAATAATTGAATATCTGTTCGGGAAATAGAAATCTTTTTCACCTGTCATGTCAGAAAATGCATTTTGCATACATATACCGCCCCAACTTGTTTCCATCGACATAGGGAAAGTAATGGATTGCTTTGCGTCGGGAAAATCCAACAGATTAGTCTGCTCCTTGTTGTACAATGCGCCGTCATAGCTCGAATAGTTCGGGTTCTTGTCGGAAACCGTTATTTCCTGCAAATTACTGCAAAGATAGAACGGAATATACCATTGCGGAATTCCCATTTGCGGATTGCTGTATTCCTCGTAATTACCTATCTTTTTTACAGTTTCGGGAATACTGATCTTCGTTAATCCCAAACATCCGAAAAATGCAGTCGGATCGCATATTTCCACATTTGACGGGATCGTATATTCTCCCTGTTTGCCTGCCGGATAAGCAACAAGCTTGGTTACGGTTTTTGTTATTTGGTTTCCGGAGTCGTCAACCCCATATGTCGATTCCGGAGCAAAGAGAACGCCGTTTTCAACGGTAAAATGCTCATTGGTACTGTTTACTTTAAAAGCGGTAAGACCCGCTGCTCCGTCAAATACAGCCCCAAAAGTAGAATTCCAATAAGAATTTTCATCATAAGAGATCGATAAATCTTTTTGTGACAATCCGCCAACAACGCTGTCGGGGATCAGGTAGTCGCCTTTCTTTCCGCTCGGATACACAGCAATGTATTCCATATCTTTGGTATAAACAACACCGTCTTTAGATATCAGTTCTCCGTTATTTCCGTTAATGTTTATCGCTTCAAGCTGATAAGATTTTTCAAATGCGAGTGTGTCCAGATTGCTGATGCTTTCGGAAAGGGTCACCTTTTTCAGATCGCTGCACGAACCAAACGCAATTTTTTCAAGCGTTTCAATACCGGGAAGCGTAACCTCCGAAAGAGAATTACATTTTAAAAACGCAGCTGTACGAATAGTTTTCAAACTTTTTGGAAAACTGATCTTTTTAATATTTGAATTCCAAAAAGCATAACTTGAGATCTCCTCAACTCCCTCGGGAACAGCGTAATCCTTTTTTTCCGTATTGCAAAAAGCCACAAGCTTTTTCATATCCTTGGTAAAAATAACATTGTCAACCGATGTAAAGTTTGAATTATTTTCATCAACAGTTATCGTAATGCCGTTGATCTCACTAAACGCTCCCGTTCCGATATTGCTTACATTTTTGGGAATATTTAAGTTTCCGAGCGAATCGCACGCTTGGAACGCCCAAGCGTCAATATTCAAAAGGCTTTCGGGCAGCGTTACATTGGAAAGCGATTTGCATTTCCAAAACGCATTATCACCTATACTTTCCAGTTTATTGGGGAAAGTGATACCGGTCAGATTATAGCAGCCCGTAAAAGCAGAACTGCCAATTGACTTGACCGAATCCGGCAGTGTGATATTTGTCAGGCTTGTACAGTGGTAAAAAGCACTATTGGGTATCGATAACACACCGTTGGGAATATTTACATTTTTAAGACTTACGCAGTTATAGAAAGTACCCCAGCCAAGATCCTGCATATTACTCGGCAGAGTACAGCTTTCCAAAGAAACACAGTTCTTAAAGCAGCTGTTCGGTAAGATCTGGATACTCGACGGAATCGTAATACTTTTCAGATTAACGCAGTTTTCAAATGTAGCGCTAATTTCGGTAACAGTATCCGGAATAGTATAATCTCCTTCGATACCATTGGGCACTTCATATATCTTAGTCTTATCCTTGTTGAAAAGAGCCACGCCGTCGGACGAAAAATCAGTGTTTTTCTCGCTGACGGTTATTTTTTTCAAGGATCTGCAGCCCCAAAAACGCGGATAATGATAATACTCGCTGTCCGGTATCTCGCTTTTTTGTGATTTTACCTTTTCCGGAATGTGGATCGATGTCAGATTATCACAGTTGGTAAATGCAAACATACCCAAGTTTTCCAAAGATTCGGGAAGAACTACCATTTTCAAGTAGCTATTGTCAGCGAAAGCGCCCAAGCCCGCTCCGCTGCCGTAATAGCCATAACCTGCATCACCGTCTGCAATTGTTTTAACGGTTTTCGGTACGGTAAAGCTGCCGCCTGTTTTTTTCAGCCGGATATTGAAGAAGAACGGTCATGTCCTTATTGTAAAGAACTCCGTCAACCGAGGTGAGTGTCTTATTGTCTTTGTCTACCGTAATCTTTTTCAGACTGCGGAAGCCGTGAAACGGTGAATGATCTTGGTGTATTGTTTTCCACCCTTCGTCTTCATAATAATTCGTTACCGTAAAATCCGCATTCTTTGGAATGTAAACATCTTCAAGTGAAGAACAGCCATAAAAAGCTATTGACTCGATTGACTCAACACTTTCGGGAATAGTAATTTTTTTCAGGTTTTTGCATCCATAAAAAGCGCCCATACTAATCTGTTTGATAGTATTCGGCAAGACGATCTCCGTCACCAGCGAGGAGTATGTTGAGTAAAATGCAGAGCCGCCGATTATCGTTACTTTTTTACCGTTTATTTCGGACGGGATCTCTATCTTGCTCTTGTACTCTTTGAGACCGTTAAAAGTAAGTGTTCCATCCTCATTTTCGGTATAATAAAAATTTCCGCTTTCCAAGTATCCCCAGCCCGACTGTTCGGGCGCAGCTGCGGCGCTCGGCTGAGTTTCCGCAGCGGCTGCGGCTGAGCTTTCACTCGCAGCGACTGCTGCCTGAGCAGATAATGACGCTGCCGACATTGACACAAGCATTGCGCAGACGATCAACAGCGATGTGATTTTTTCATAGTATCAACCCTTTCATGATTCGAATTACTGACAACAACGGAATTTAAATGTTCTCTAAAATTGTTACACAAAAACTCGCGTTTGTCAATTAATTATTAACAAATTTAACAATTTTTTGAAAGGCTGCCAATTCATATTTATTATACACAAATGAATCCCCATATCACCGATCATGAAATAGAATTATATTTCTATAAAGATGAGAACTCTTGCAAAGGGCGGACTTATGCCTTCGGCGGCACCCCTGCAAACTTTTTGAAAAAAGTTTGACAAAAATTTAATTAACAAATTCTTTACTCATTTAAAAACCACCAAATGCAACTGTGTGTTGCTTGACAACGTTCTTGGTATTATTATATAATATTTGTAAAAAACCGTGTTGATTTTTTATGAATTTTGATGAAAGGGCGTGTTATTATGGCAGGAATCCAATTGGTGCTTGACGGCGATCCCGAATATGAAAACAACGAACGTGAACAGGAGCAAAAGGCTGTCGCAGATCAGGTGCTTGCTCAGGTGGAAAACCTCACCTTGGAGGAGCAGAATCAGATCGAGCAGTTCGCAGAAAAAATTGATATCAATAAATCCGAGATAGTTACCAACTACGGAGCTACTATCCAAAAGCAGTCGGCGGCGATCGCCACAAAAACTCTCGAAGATGTCAAAACAAAAAATACCGGCGAGATCAGCGATCTGCTTGTAGAGATGGTTGCGGCTATCGACGGCATGGAGGGCTGCAAGGATCAGGGCGGCTTTATGAAAAGCTTCTTTAATAAGATCAGAGCGTCCGTCAACTCGGTGAGAACAAAAAACGAGAGCGCAGAAAAAACTCTCCGCAGAATAGAAATGCAGCTTGAAAAACACAAGCTCACACTTCAAAAGGATATCGTTATGCTCGAACAGCTTTACGACGAAAATTGGCAGACCTTCAAAGCTCTCACGCTGTATATCAAGGCTGCCGAGCTTGCCCTTGACCGAGCAAGAAACGAGCAGCTGCCAAAGCTTTATGCCAAGGCGGAGTTTTCGGGTCTGCCCGAGGACGCAATGCTTGCGGACTCATTTTCCAAAAACTGCGATCAGTTTGATAAGCAGGTTCATAATCTTCGCTTGACACGCACAACGTGTTTGCAGTCGGCTCCTCAGATAAAAATGATCCAGCACAACGATGAGGATATGATGATGAAGCTCCAAAGCAGTATTGTGAACACTATTCCTCTTTGGAGAAAGAAAATCGCAATGTCCATTGCAATCAACAACAACCTTAAAGCGGCTCAGGCTGCAAATACCGTTGACGATCTGACCAACAGAATGCTCAGAGAGCAGGCGGAGCAGTTCCATCTCGGAGTTATTGAATCCGCAAAAGCTTCTCAGCGAAGCATTATCGACACTCAAACCATTGACTACGTAAACAAAGAAATAACAGGCGCTGTTCTCGATTATATAGCTATCGAGCAGAAGGGCGTCAGGGACAGACAAAACGCCGTTGCGGTGATAGCCAATTCCGAGCGTCAGCTGGTTTCGGGCGTTCTTTCGGCAGTGTCAAAAAAGCGATGATCAATTTTTTTAAACGGAGGCGACGCTTATGAAAATTCTGAAAGCGCTGAGGATCGGCGGCGCTGCGCTGTCGGCAGTCGGGCTGGTCGGCATCGGAGTGGGAATGCTTGCTCCGTCGTCGATGATCGTTGCTATCGGTATTCGGGGTGTCGCCGCAATCTCAAATATTTCCGGCGCTGTTCTTGCCGCAGGCGCTCTTACTCTTACGGGGGGCACGGTTCCCGCCGTTGTTAATAATGTTAAGAAGCATAACAGCGATCGGCTGCTTGAATCAAACCGCAGAGAGGACATGAAGAGCTTTTCCGAGTATGCAAAGGACAGTCTTAATCCCGAAAAAACCAGAATTCGTCTTGAACAGCTCAGAAAAAACAATCCCGGGCTGAACGAGATCGTAGACAGCTGTCTTGAACAGATGGACAAAATCGACAATTACCAATCAAGACAGAAAAGCCTGATAGCAGCCAACGAAGCAATTTACCTGGAGGATACGATTGAAGTCCTCGATCAGAGCGAAAAGCGAATGTGCCGCAATTTCAGAAATGTTATCAACTGCTGTATTCTTGTGGAGGACAGCAGCGGCATCGAGGAGCTTGATCGTGATATCATTGATTCGTCGCTTGGGGATAACGAAGAGGAACTGAAAGAGGCTGCAACACTGCTCAAATATTCGGTGGCGTATATTAACAACTATAACCGCAACGGAGTCGAGGACAGAAGCGAGCTTGACGCATGGCTTGCGGTCATGAAAAATTCAAT
>CACYDY010000101.1 GCA_902773245.1 uncultured Ruminococcus sp. | reverse complement strand
GTCATTGTTCTTTTTATCGTGTATATCCAATCCGCCGTGATCGCTTCCGTAAGCTGCGGTGTATCCGTAGTAATAACCGATCTGAACGTCGTTGTCAACAGGGAAAATAAGCTTATAGGTTGTTGCCGCTTCTGCATTAACAGGTGATATCACAAGCATTGGAACGAGAGCAAGCAGCACTGCCAATGAATAAGCTGTCGCTTTCTTTAAAAATCCTGAAATTTTCATAGTTCTACTCCTTTTTTTATTTTTTAATTTTTGAAATTTTGGATACTATTAATAAAATATCAAATGATAATCACGCCGCCGGCACCCCCTCCTTGATCTCCTGACACGAAAACAACTTTGAGTTTTTGTTTTTGAACCTAAAACAGCGCCGAAATTCTCATTTTGCATCAAAACACCAACAAAGCTGTTTTCATTTTTACAACAAAACAATTTACTATATTTTACAACATTTTTGCTGATATGTCAATTTAATATATAAACTATCAACATGATTAATTCTCACATATTACAAAACAACGATCACAAAAAATATTAAAACAAAAAGTCCGAAAATCCTTGTTGACAGGGACTTTCGAACTTTTTCACATAATAACTTTTTCACATAATATAATTATTACAGCTCAACATTAAACAGATTACGCATATGGTTTATCAAATCGTCCGACGTAGCGTTGATCAGCGACGCTTCGTTAATGCCGCTCAGTCGTTCAAGCTCAGTCGTTGCGTGCGAACCCGGATCTAAATTATAGCCTATTGTATAAACAGGTATTCTCAGTCCTCCCACGATCGGCGATATACGGTCAAGACTGTAGCCGCAGTTCTGCGCGCCGTCCGAAAGAACAAACATCATTATCTTTGCATTCGGAATTTCTTCCTTTTTATCAATAAGCATTTTCAATCCGACAAGCACAGCGTCATATGTTGCGGTGTTGCCTTCAACGTCAAGAGCCTTCACAGCGCCGGAGAAATATGCGCGGTGCTCCTCGTCAAACTCGTCTATCGGAAGATTTATGTGAACATTGTCGGAATACGACACCAAACCGATATAGTTATCCGAGCTTATGTAGGCTGATGTGGAGATCAAAGATTCTTTGAGCGAATTGATCGGCTCACCCGCCATGCTTCCCGAAATATCCGCAACAAAAACAGCGATTATCGGCTGTCCGCCGTCTTTGCTCTGCTTCCAGATCTTCTGCGCGGAAATGTAGCCTGCGCCGTCAAGTCCGTTGGGCTGACTTTGGTAGTCATCATGAAGATTAAAGCCCTTTTTGTCTGCCAATGCCTGAGATTCGTCATTCTGACAGAACTCTGCAAAAAGCTTTGCGGCTTCCTGCTTTTCGTCCGACACATAGTCGAATGTATAAACCGGGTGATCGTGGCGAATGCCTGCCGGAGTGTAAACATAGTCTTTAAGCTCGGGAGTATTCTTGTATGCCTGCTCTTCCATGACCATCGCCTTGATAATCCCCTTGCTCGCCTGATCTCTCAGCACGCTTGTGGTGTAAGCGACCGGCGGGGATTTTTTCTGATAATCAAGCAGCTTCTGCTGCGCGGTGCTTGACAGCGGATTATTGTTGTCAAAAGCATAGAGCATACCGGTGAGGATATTCAGTCCCGTTGAGGACGTGTATGGGTTTGTGTAAGCAAATGTAAGATCGCCTGCAAGCGATGCGTCGAGAACGCTGCTCAAGGTTACTTCTTTGTATTTGGAGATAAACTCGTCATAGGTTTTCTTCTCCATCAGAACGCCTGCGGTGTTGCCTGCGATTCTGTCTGCGACCTTAACTGCGCCGATCCCTTTTGCGGAAAGCATTTCTCCCCATGCTTCGGAGCTTGGAGCGTAAACGTCGGGACGATAATCACCCTCAGTCATATATGTAATGACTTCGCCCGAGGTTATTCTTCTAATTGTCACGCTGACTGTCTTGCCCTTTATCTGACAGTTTGACTTGTTGAAATTTCCCGCAACCACATTCAGCCAGTCATCGGGAGCGTCCGAGCTCATTTCGGTCGCAGCGGCGACCTCGATGTCTATTGCGCCGTTACCCTTTACGGTGATCGGGAATGTGTCAATGTCCGCAAGAGTAGCCGACTGAGTTTCGGTGTTGTAAATGTCGAGCGTGGCCGGAATTTCGTCGGCAGTCAGCTCGCTGTTAAAGGCATTCAGTTCTTTGAGCGCCTCGTCGTATGTATATCCGCCGTCATCAATTGTTTGGTGCTTTGTGCAGCCCGTAATAATGCACAAAGTCATTGCAAGGCAGCTCATGCCCGCAACAAAT
>CACYDY010000100.1 GCA_902773245.1 uncultured Ruminococcus sp. | reverse complement strand
AACAATAAAACTTCAAACGGCAAAAACAGAGCTTACAAAATTTTGCAGTCGATCAGAGGCGCAAAACCGCAGATCGACATTGAACGAGGATTGTATTTTACTCAGTCATTTAAAGAAACCGAGGGTCAGCCGTTAAATCTTCGCTGGGCAAAAGCATTGTATCACTATGCAAAAAACGCTGCCGTTTATATTGATGACGATCAGCTTATCGTTGGCAGAAGCGGCAAACCGGGACGTTACGGAATACTATATCCCGAGCTTGACGGCAACATCTTCAAAGAAGCGATAGAAAAGCTTCCTACAAGAGAGAATTCGCCTTTCGACATCTCGGAAGAGGACGCGAATATTGTTGTCAAAGAAATTGCGCCCTACTGGGAAGGAAAGACGTTCCACGAAAACTTTGCAGCATCGCTCACCGGCGAAACAGCGCGTCTGACGTATAACCCCGACAAAGAGCTGACTTCCCGCTACATTGTAAACGAAACTGCTTCCTTCCGTTCCTCACTGCAATGGGTACATGATTATGAGATCGTGCTTGAAAAGGGGTTCGGAGGTATTCGCCGTGATGCCGAAGAACAGCTTTCTCAGCTTGACGAGTACAGCCCGAATGACTACACCGAAAAAAAACCGTTTTTAGAGGCTGTAATAATTACCTGTGATGCAATCATTCTTTGGGCAAACCGACACGCAGAGCTTGCAAAGGAGCTTTCAAACAAAGAAAATGACCCCATCAGAAAGCTTGAGCTTGATCGCATCGCAGAAACCTGCCGCTTTGTTCCCGAAAACCCTCCGAGAACGTTTTATGAAGCTATGCAGGCACAATGGTTTACTCAAATGTTTTCACGCATTGAACAAAAAACAGGAACGATCATTTCCAACGGCAGAATGGATCAGTATCTTTACCCGTTCTATAAAAAGGATATCGAAAACGGAACTATCACCGATGACGAGGTTCAGGAGCTTTTTGAGTGCATGTGGGTTTCTATGGCTCAATTTATCGACTTGTACCTTTCGGACACAGGCGGCGCATTCAACGAGGGATATGCGCACTGGGAGGCTGTCACGATCGGCGGTCAGACGAAAGATGGTTACGATGCAACAAATGATCTTACGTATATTCTGCTGAAATCAAAAAGAGAATTTCCTCTGAATTACCCCGATCTTGCAGCTCGTGTCCACACTCAAAGCCCGCAGCGTTATTTGTATGAGGTTGCTCAAACTATCAAATCGGGAGAAGGATTCCCTAAACTGTTAAATGACGAAGATGTGATCCCTTTGCTCCTGTCTAAGGGTGCGGCTTTTGAAGAAGCATACGACTACAGCGTTTCCGGCTGCTCGGAATGCCGTATGCCAAATCGTGACACTTACACAAGCCCCAACGCTTACATTAATTTTGCGGCAGCGCTTGAAATGGTTGTGTTCAACGGCCGTATGCTGAAATACGGCGATGAACTTCTGGGAATCGAAACCGGTGAGTTCACCGAATTCAATTCTTTCGAGGAGCTGCTTGATGCATTTCTTAAACAGCAAAGATATTTTCTCAAACACGCTTTCATTCAGCAAAAGCAGATCATCAAGCTTCGCGCGCAGCATTTTGCTTCTCCTCTCGGCTCTGCGCTTCACAAGCTTTGCAGAGAACAATACATTGACATTCATCAGCCGAAAATCAAGGGCGGTATTGATCTCGGTTACTTTGAATACATGGGTTTTGCAACGGTAATAGATTCGCTTGCTGCGATCAAGAAAAATGTATTTGAAGATAAACGTCTGACGCTTGACGAGATCAAAGAAGCAATAGAGCATAATTTCAAAGGTTACGAGGCGATCCGTCAAATTCTGCTCAACTCTCCCTCTTACGGAAACGATGACCCCTACACCGATGAGATTGGCAAAAGACTTGACCGTGAAGCGCAGGAATTTACAAGAAAATACAGTAAAGAGCTTGGTGTTCACATGGATCTCAGACTCGTTCCTTTTACCTCTCACGTTCCTTTCGGAAAGGTTGTCGCAGCCACTCCCAACGGCAGATTTGCAGGCACTCCCCTTTCGGACGGATCGAGTGCATCTCAGGGACAGGACATAAACGGTCCGACTGCCGTTCTTCTCTCAAATTATGCAACCAAGAATTTTGGTTATAATGAGCATGCCGGCAGGCTTATCAACGTAAAACTCAGCCCCTCTTGCGTAAAGGGCGAGGAGGGCACTCAAAAGCTTGTGCAGTTTATCAAAACATGGCGTGATCTCAAGCTTTGGCACATTCAGTTTAATGTCCTCAACACCGACACAATGCGCAAGGCTCAGGAACAGCCGGAGCTGTACAGAAATCTTCTCGTCCGAATTGCAGGATATTCCGCTTATTTTACCGAGCTTACAAAAGATCTTCAAGACGATCTGATATCACGAACGGAACACGAGGCGGTTTGATATGGCATATGTTTTTAATATTCAGCACTACTCTCTTCATGACGGTCCGGGTATCCGAACCGTCATATTCCTTAAAGGCTGCCCCATGAGGTGCCGCTGGTGCTGCAATCCGGAATCACAACACTATGAACAGGAGATCTCATACCTTTCGGATAAATGCATAGGATCATCGGAATGCGGATTCTGCAAAAACGTTTTGCCTGATCAATATGTCGCTTTTCAAAACGATAAGGCGGAGTTTGATATGGAAAAATGCCGACATTGCACTCATTGCAGCGATATCTGTCCTTCAAAGGCAATTAAGACCGAGGGCAAAGAATACACCGTAAAGCAGCTTATTGACATTGCAGAACGTGATTCGGCATTCTACTCAGACGGAGGCGGAATAACCGTAAGCGGCGGCGAACCGCTGAGTCACTCAACGTTTCTGATCGATATTTTAAAAGAAGCAAAAAAACGACACATTTCAACGGCTGTCGAAACCTGCGGATACGCAGATTACGGAACACTCTATGAAGCTGCCAAGCACCTTGATTATATCATGTATGACATAAAATCCATGAACGAACAAAAGCATATTGAATACACACAAAAAAGCAATACGGTAATACTGGATAATTTTTGCAGATTATGCAAAGACTATCCGCATCTTCCCAAAAGAGTCAGGACTCCGGTAATTCCGGGCTTTAACGACACGCAAGAGGACATCCTTGCGATCGTTGATTTTTTGCATAATAAAACAAACATCACATATGAACTTCTGCCCTACCATTGTTTCGGCAGAGGAAAATACAAAACTCTCGGGCGTGAGTATCCGATGGGTGACGTTAAGCTTGATATGGATAAATTTGAAAAACTGAGAAAAATATCAAATGTAATATAATCGACCTTCATGTATCACATATTTTTAAGGAAGCATTCCCGATAAGCAACAATACTACAAAAAGTAAAATCAAAAATTCCTCGCCGGCATATCATGCATAGTCAGCGAGGAATTTTTAATTTTTTAGATACTGCTCACAACTTAAACATTTTTCCTGTCGATCCAAACAGTTGGTTCTATTTTTCTGCAATGACGTCACCCTTAACCCGCATTGATATGCGGAGAAAAGCGCGGCTTTATATAAGTATTGCCTGCCCTCGATGGAAATGAGGCTTTTTATTTTTTTAATATCGACGGTTCGGTAATCTATTCAAGAAATTCACTCCATGTGCTATACCAGCCATTATCTTGACCGTTTT
>CACYDY010000099.1 GCA_902773245.1 uncultured Ruminococcus sp. | reverse complement strand
TGCTGCAACTGACTGCACCATCAGCCACAGCAATGTGCAGGAAAAAATTTTTCTCATTATGTTCTCCACGTTCTTGGTTAGTGTAATTGATTGGCAAAGATAATGAAAAATGAATTCAAAACAAAACGAATAGTTCTATTTTAGAGAATCAATACTTTATCTATTTACAAAAAGAAGTAGGCACAATAGCTGACAACTTCCTTCTTGTGGACATGGGATTAATATGCTTTCAATAAAAACTATTTTTCTTCATTTCTAACGGTCAATTCTTTATTCAAAATATCCTTGATACTATTCCAAATGGCATAACTTGTATCAAAAGCCTCGTCCTTTTCATCTCCATAAAGAATAACAAAATCCTTTATAAGCTCACTTTCAGTTCCTTTCTCAAGTTCTTCTTGAATCATATCCAAGTAATAATACAAGTGGTCAGTGGTAAAAAAGTTGCGCACGTTACTTCCAATCCATTGGGCACTACGGATTAAATCCTCTTCTATGTCTAGATCCACATCATCTAGTGGGGTTTGGTCATCCATGATGTTCGCTTCAAAAAACCTTTCAAGAAAAACATATCCTCTGCATCCTTGTGGTTACGATCATGTCTGTCCATCCATGAATCCAACTTGATGAAGAACTGACCAGCTAACGGTGCTATATAAACAGAAAAATCCTTATTAATAGTAAGAGGCACTGCGTGTTCCATCACATCAGTAAAACATTTTACAGACATTTCTGGTATACCATTTGGTGGCCATCCAATAATTTCATTGTTTGCAATATCGCCGAAAGGGACAATGTCGACTTCATAATTATTTTCGTTAAGTATGCCTTTATAGTAAAACTTTTGCTTAGGCTTACCTTTATTGAAGAAATTAGCCTGAAGTACTTCACTAACGCGATCGAATTGAGACCAATCTGACAGAGCTATTGCAACGTCAAGATCTTGTGTTTTTCTCTTAGATGGTGTTTCGCCGAGCAGCTTCATCATCAAGTCTCTTGCTGTTGCCCCAATAACGTAGGTTTTTAGCCCCATACTTATGAAGCAATAATGAAGTGCTTGAAGTGTTTCGAATAGGAGATCGTTCTCTAATTCTATTTTACTGATACTATATTTCATCATTCAATATTCTTTTTGCAGCTTCAAGGCATCGGCTGTTAGCAGTTCCCATCAAATCCGCGTAAATTAAAATTTTGGGTGCAATATGGTTTTCGTCATTACCAAACCAAAATTTCTTATAAACGAGAATCTCCCCTTCGGATGAAGGAAGAATTTTGCTTGTTCTAATTAACTGGTTGCTATCACCATCTGTATAGATAGTTAGAATTTCCGGTACTAAGTAACCATCGGTAAGATTGGCTCCACTTTCACCTCCCCAGCAAGCATTTTGTGGAAGTTTTGTATTCTTCCAGTTCTTAATTCTCTCTGTGCTAGCAAGAGACATTTTCATTAAAAACAACTTTGGTTTTAGAGACTGATTGTAGGATATTTGCCATTCATCCAGCAGTTTTTTCCAGTCCATTATCACTCTACCACTAGATGTTTTGATAATATGATGCTGCAATGTCATTACTTCTATGACATTTTTAACGGTTCCGATAGAAAAACCTGTCTCTTCAACAATTTTTCTGTACGGCTTGCCGATATTAGACTTGTCGAGGAGAAAGTAGAAAATGAGTTTTAAGGCAGATTCATTAAATACTCTCTTCATATTTTCCTTCAGTTTAGTCTGTTTTTGTCCTATAATATAAATGTAAAGAGAAGGAATGTTGATATAACAATTACCTGAACAATCCAATACGTTAATTCCTTCATCTGCATATTTCATGAGATTCTGAGGAGAGATTGATCCAACTATCAAAAGAACAGGAAATTTGCTATTGCGCCTTTTCTCCTGAATTAATAGAAGCATTTGGTTAAAGTTAGCATTGTTGACGTAGGATTTAACCTTGCCACTTAATCTAACTTCACCAATACTAATATCGGTTTCATTCTGTAAATCACCTGATGGTATTATTGTTATGTCATTTCTCCGTGTTAGACTTTTCAAATTCTTTACGGCTTCTAATAAAATTTCTCTTTCATCGACCATATTGTTCAAATATTAGTTTTTGTTCACGAATTTGTGAACGTTGCAAATATAGTGAACAATCCTGAAACAAGCAAGCAATTTGTTCAGTTTTTTTGTTTGTTCACGTTTTTATGAACGGAAATATAAGTATGAACACACTTTTTGCAAATAATAATAAAACTTCACTGCTCAAAAACAACTGTCAATCATTACAAAAAAACTTTTTGTTTTTTGTTTTTTCCAATATAATTCCGTAATTTTACAACCGATAAAACGAATGGAGAATACCTTATACAATTATTTAGCTAACGATTTATGAAAGACGGAAAAATCATGCGCGTCGGTGTAGTCGGCGCAGGATGGATTGCTGAAAAAGCAGCCATCACACTGAATGGCCTCACCACCTGTGAGTGCTATGCCATTGCCTCACGCACACAAGAAAAGGCCGATGCCTTTGCCAAGCAATGGAACGTAAAGAAAGCATACGGCTCCTATGCAGAACTGTATGCCGACCCAGATATTGACCTTGTTTATGTTGCCACACCACACTCCCACCATTATGAGGTCACCCGTGATGCCCTTTTAGCCGGCAAGCCCTGTCTGGTGGAAAAAGCGTTCATGGCCAACCATGCACAGTCCGCCGCCATCGTGGAACTGGCAAAAGAGCGAGGG
>CACYDY010000098.1 GCA_902773245.1 uncultured Ruminococcus sp. | reverse complement strand
TTCCGTCAGCGACTCCCTAAAGGGATTAGGCTTCGCCGTCACCGGCTCTGCCTTTGGAAACCGCAAACTTTTGAAAAAGTTTGATCAAAACTTTAATATTCTAAATCTTTTAGATTTCGAGTATAAATATTATTCAACTGGCGACAAGTTCCAAATGTCCTTTGCATAGTCGTTTATTGCTCTGTCAGCGGCAAAAATGCCTGCATTTGCAATATTAATGAGCGATACCTTGTTCCATTCTTTAGCGTCGCCGTAAAGCTTGGAAGCCTTCTTTTGAGCCGCGGCATAATCTTCAAAATCGGCAAGAACCATATACGGATCCTGTTCCGTGAGATTTTTTGCAATGTGAACGAAGTTGGTAGCATTAAGCTCGTCGATAGCTTTCTTGATAACGGGATTGTTAACATAATAATCCATGGGATTGTAACCGTTAGCCTTGAGATTTACCACCTCGGGCGTTGTCATTCCGAAGAGGAACATATTCTTATCGCCCACAGCGTCGTGGATCTCTACGTTTGCGCCGTCGAGAGTGCCCAGTGTCAGAGCGCCGTTTATCATAAACTTCATGTTGCCCGTACCGGAAGCCTCTGTTCCCGCAAGAGATATCTGCTCGCTGATCTCCGAAGCCGGCATGAGCTTTTCTGCAACAGTAACTCTGTAGTCCTCAAGATAGATAACCTTAAGCTTTTGATTAACAAGCGGATCGTTGTTGATCTTGTCAGCCATTTTAACTATGAACTGAATGATCTCCTTGGCAAAGTAGTATCCCGGAGCAGCCTTTGCGCCGAAAATGTATGTTTTCGGAGTGAACTCGGCATTTGGGTTCTCTCTGAGGTACTGCCAAAGTGAAAGAATGTGAAGCGCATTGAGAAGCTGTCTTTTGTACTCGTGCAGACGCTTCACCTGAACGTCAAATATCGAATCGGGATCAACCGCAACACCGTTGTTGTCTTTGATGTATTTAGCCATGGCGATCTTGTTGCTGCGCTTGATCTTTGCAAGCTTTTCAAGAACAGCGCTGTCGTCCTGATACTTCAAAAGCTTTGTAAGCTCCGACGCATCACTGCGGAAACCTCCGCCGATAAGCTCTGTGATAAGAGATGAAAGCTCGGGGTTGGACTGGTTGAGCCAGCGTCTGTGAGCGATACCGTTCGTCACATTTGTGAACTTCTCGGGAGTTACTCTGTAGTAATCGTTGAAAACGGTGTCCTTGAGTATCTGACTGTGAAGTCCCGAAACGCCGTTGACTTTATAGCTTGCCATAACAGCCAGGTTAGCCATTTTAACAACGCCGTCATTGATAATAGCCATTCTTCCGACCTGATATCCGTCAATTCCCTTTGCGTGGAGCGACTCGCAGTAACGTCTGTTAAGCTCTGCGACGATCTGATAAATTCTCGGAAGCTTGTTTCTGAACATATCCTCGCCCCAGCACTCGAGAGCTTCGCGCATAACGGTGTGGTTTGTGTAAGCGATAGTTTTTGAAACGATTTTCCAAGCCTGATCCCAGCCGTAGCCGTAATCGTCCATGATGATTCTCATGAGCTCGGGAACTGCGAGAACAGGGTGAGTGTCGTTAAGGTGAAGAGTTACATAATCGGGCAGATTCTCCAATGTTCCGTTATTCATGAAGTGTCTTCTGAGAATATCCTGAATTGTAGCGGATACGAGGAAATACTGCTGGTTGAGTCGCAGGCTCTTTCCTTCGGCATGGTTGTCGCCCGGATAGAGGATCTGAGTGATGGACTCCGCCATTGCTTTCTGCTCCATGGCTCTCATATACTGACCGTCATTGAAGAGGTTCATGTCAATATTTTCAGCCTTTGCAGCCCAGAGTCTGAGTCTGCTGATACCCTTGCCCTCGTTGCCGGAGATGTACATATCGTAAGGAACTGCCGTAACGGTAGTAGGATTTTTGAGAGTAACGGTACACTTTCCGTCGCCCCATGTTTCCTCAACGCTGCCGTTGAATTTTACCTCAACAGCCTTATCGGGGTGTGACTGAAGCCAAACGCTGCCGCCCGGAAGCCAGTTGTCGGGAAGTTCCGTCTGCCAGCCGTCCACAAGACTCTGCTTGAAGATACCCATTTCGTATCTGAGAGAATATCCCATTGAAGGATATCCCTGCGATGCAAGTCCGTCCAGGAAGCAAGCCGCAAGACGTCCGAGTCCGCCGTTGCCCAAGCCTGCGTCGGGTTCCTGGTCGTAGATGTTTTCTATATTTGTTCCAAAGCTTTTCAAAGCCTTGTCTAATGTATTTTCCAGATCAAGATTGCAAACGTTATTCTTGAGCGAACGTCCGAGAAGGAACTCCATGCACAGATAGTACACGGTTTTCTTGTTTTGAGCGACCGTTTTATCGGTAAATTCCTTGTAGCCCCGGCTCATAAGCTCACGAACCACCAAAGCGGTGGCTTTGTAAAGATGCTCGTCCGTTGCATCTTTAACGGCAACTCCCATGTTATGCGAAAGCTTTGCGGAAATAAGCTCCTTAGCCTGTTCAACTGTTAAACTATAGTCCATTATAAACAACTCCTTAAAAAACAACAATAAAATCACAGCAATAATACTGCAAACTGTGAAATCTGTTAAAACTACAAACTCATTATACTACACATTTAAAAAAATTACAACACCTATTTTGTGATTTTGTCCAGTTTTTTTATTGAATATCATGTTCTTTTGAACATTTTTTGACTAATTTGAATACAAAAAGTCTTTTTTCGGTGTTTTTCTTTTTATAATGAAAAAAATCTTGTAATAAAACACCGAATGTTGTATAATAGAAAAGAATACACTCGAATGTTATAACTTTTTATAAATAAAACCAACATTTTACAAGCAAAGGACGTGTATAATATGGCTAAATATACTATTCGTTTATGTAATTATTCTTTTACGGTTTCGTCTGATGACGATAAGACCTATATGGATAATATCGCAGCTAAGGTTGAAAGAAGAGTTAAAAGACTGTCCGACGAAATGCCTTCGCGCAACATGACCGAGGTCGCTCTTTTCGTTGCGATGGATTATTGCGATCAATATATGAAGTCTGTCGGCGACGGCAGCAACCTCAGAGGTCAGATCAAGGACTACCTCAGAGAATCGGGTTATGAAAGAAAACAGCTCGAAGAAACAAAAAAAGAAAACGAGCTTCTCAAAGCCGAGATCGAAGCTCTCCGCAGCAGACTTTCCGCCAAAAGCGCACCCGCAGAAACAGCCGAAGAAAACGGCTCCGATATCGAACAAGCGCCGTCAAAGCCTGTTATTACCAAAAACAAAACCGACGACGTCACAAATAAGACTGCCGAAAAAACCGACAGCTTTTCAAAGAGCGCTCCCGTTCAGGGATTTTTCAGCGAGGACGCATTTGCCGAAAGCGCCGATGCCGAAGCCGAAGCCGAAATTATGAGCTTTTTTGCGCAGGGCGGCTTTGATGACGATGATGATGAATAAGGGTTGATTTTTTTGAACGGAAATAAATCCATTGAAATACTTGCCCCAAGCGGTTCTTTTCAATCGGTTGAGGCTGCCGTAAGACAAGGAGCCGATGCCGTGTACATTGGCTCTTTACAATTTAGCGCAAGAGCCTATGCGGAAAATTTTGACAGCGAACAGCTTAAAAAAGCAATACATTACTGTCATCTTCACTCCGTCAAGGTTCACATGGCTATAAACACCCTCGTTTCAGACGACGAACTGCAAGATGCGCTTCTTGTCGCAAAGGAAGCATATGAGCTTGGTGTGGACGCATTTATTATTCAAGACCTCGGACTTTTTAAGCTGATAAAAGACTGCTGCCCCGATATTGCTCTTCATGCGTCGACTCAGATGGGCGTTCACACACCCGAAGCCGCCAAGCTGCTTTATTCATTGGGGTTTGAGAGGGTCGTTCTTGCCAGAGAGATGAACAAAAGTGAGATCGCAGAGGTTGTAAACAGCTGTCCTGTTGAAACGGAGGTTTTCGTTCACGGCGCATTGTGTATGTGTATGTCGGGACAATGCTATCTTTCGGCGATGATCGGCGGAAGAAGCGGCAACCGGGGAAGATGCGCCCAGCCGTGCCGCCTGCCGTTTAAAGTGAAAAACGGTACCGGGCACGACCTCAGTCTGAAGGACAACTGTCTGATCGGCAGTCTTTGCGAACTGGAAAAAATCGGAGTGACAAGCGCAAAGATCGAAGGCAGAATGAAACGCCCGGAATACGCTGCCGCCGCCGCTGCAGCCTGCAGGCATACACTGGACAAAGGCAGCTCGGATAGGGAGGAGCTTGAGCGGCTGAGAGCGGTTTTTTCAAGAAGCGGATTCACAAACGGCTATTACTTCTCAAAAATCGGAAAAGATATGTTCGGAACACGTTCAAAGGAAGACGTTGTCAGCGCAACAAATAAAGTTTTAGCCGAGCTCAGAAGCGAGTATAAAGACGAAATTCAATCAAACGACATTTCATTAAAGCTCACTGTTCTCGCAGATAAACCGGCAGAGCTTACCGCCGTTTGTAAAGATATAACACTTACCGTTCGGGGAGATATTCCCGAAAAGGCTCAAAAAGTACCGCTAAGTCACAGCAAGGCCGCCGCTCAGCTTTCAAAAACAGGCGGCACCGCATTCAAAGCCGTACACGTTGATACCGTGATAGGAGAAGATATCACTCTTCCCATATCCAGCCTTAACGCAATGAGAAGAGAGCTTCTGTCACAGCTTGAAGCCGCATTGACCAAGCCTGCGCAGCGCACGTACATTGAACCGCCATCACTCGCTTTATCACCGCACAAAACCGATGGAACGATAAAATATCGTGCAAGCTTTCGCAGCTGCGATATTCCCGACTGTTTTAAGAACTGTGAATTTGTCTGCGTTCCTGTTTTTTCGAAACCCGATCAGCTGAGATCGCTTATTGATCGTGGGTTTAACGTTTGTGCGGAGATCCCCCGAGCTTTTTTCGGGCTTGAAAAACGGGTCGATGACGCCCTGGCGCAAGCAAGGAAAATAGGAATAGATCACGTTTACTGCGGAAATATCGGCGCAGCTGCGCTTGCAAAAAATCATGGTTTTAGCATTCACGGCGGATTCGGACTTAATGTTTTTAACTCACAAGCGGTTGATTTTTACAAAAGCTTGGGTCTTTGCGACACCGAGCTGTCGTTTGAGCTTTGCGCAAAGCAGATAAACAATGTCAGCTCCGACATCGGGATCGGTATTGTCGGTTATGGATATCTTCCGCTTATGATAACGAGAAACTGTCCCAACAAAAACGGAAACGGCTGCAAAAGCTGCGGCGGAAAAAGCGTTATTACAGATCGTTTGGGTAATAATTTCACACTGATGTGTCAAAGCGGCTGCACCGAGATGTTAAACTGCAAACCGCTCATTATTTCCGACAAGCTTTCACAATTTGAAACTATTGATTTTGTA
This sequence comes from uncultured Ruminococcus sp., assembly GCA_902773245.1. Taxonomy (GTDB): domain Bacteria; phylum Bacillota; class Clostridia; order Oscillospirales; family Acutalibacteraceae; genus RUG592. The sequence goes on along the minus strand of CACYDY010000098.1, from coordinate 1,391 downwards.
ACACTCAGGTTTACCTTTGAATCTGCGCATGAGTGCGAACGTATTTTTAATAATTATTTACACAAAAACAAACCCCACTCGGAGTACACAGGCGGTTTGTACTTTCGTGGAGTTGAATGAGGTTATAGCTATGGAATGTCTGAAAATAAAAAAAGTTAAAGAAAATGCCGTTATCCCCAAAAGAGCAACCGAGGGATCGGCAGGAATCGATCTGTATGCTTGTATTGACGAACCTGTCACGATAGGCAGCGGCGATCTGGTGAAAATACCAACAGGAATTGCGGTGGAGCTTCCCGATTCGTCAATGGCTGCTTTTGTTTTTGCACGCAGCGGACTGGGAATAAATCACGGCATTGCGCCAAGCAACGCTGTGGGAGTTATTGACAGCGACTATCGGGGAGAGGTGTGCGTCGGACTGACAAATCACGGCAGCAAGCCTTTCACAGTCGAGCCGCAGACCAGAATAGCGCAGCTTATCGTTATGCCTGTGCTGCCGCTCCCAGTTCAAGAGGTCACAGAGCTTACCGAAACTCAAAGAGGAGATAACGGCTTTGGTTCAAGCGGTATCAACTGAACGAAAATGAGGAGAACAATATGAATTTATCTCAAAACGCTGTGAATATGTTCACTGATTTTCGTTTTATTATAATAATTATTTACTTGATCGTAATTAATATCATAGCCATGGCGATGTATGGCTTTGATAAACATAAAGCCAAAAACGGAAAATGGAGAACCTCGGAAAACACACTTCTTCTTCTTGCGGCTCTTGGCGGAAGTATCGGCGCGATAATCGGAATGAAGGCATTTCATCACAAAACGAAAAAGGCTGCATTTTCAATCGGAGTACCGATCGTTTTGATTTTGCAGATTTTGTTGGCAATTTTTTTAATTGCGATGGTTTGTTTTAATATTATTTGACTGCCGGAACTCAAAGCAAAGCGAAGCCGGATCCCTTAAAGGAGTGTCGTCGAAACACCCCATTATTCAGCCTTTTTAAAGGCGAATAATGGGGTGTTTTACATGACTATTCATCAGTCTGCGGAGCTAAAAATTTCAAAAACGGTATTTTTTCTGCAATTTTTTCAAGAATTTTTTTGATAATATAATCTACCAAGCCGCTCACCAGCAAGTCGACCAGGAAGACCATTACAACCGACAATACAATTATTATCAATGATTTCACGCCCGAAACCAATGTCAGCTTTTCGTTCACAAAATTCAGGAAACTAAGTGTATAACCGATCGCCTTTTTATAACAACATAAATAAAGGAAATAAGGAAATGCCAGGCATCTCAGCAAAAAAGCGGAAATTATTCCCAAAAAACACAATAAATAATACAGCGCTCCTTCGGTATGCTCATAAACCAATATCGGCAGGTACACGATC
>CACYDY010000097.1 GCA_902773245.1 uncultured Ruminococcus sp. | reverse complement strand
TCGTCCGCGCCGAGCATCAAACCGGTAACCTTGTCCATCTCCTGAGTTCTTGCCGTCAGCATGATGATCCCTATTCCTCCGTTTCTTGCGCGAAGCTCCTTGCAGACCGCAAAACCGTCCTTTCCGGGCATCATAACATCCAGGATAGCCACATCAAGATCGCCGTTGTGTTCGTCATATTTGGCAAGCGCCTGATCGCCGTTTTCGGCTTCGATAACATCATATCCTGCTCTTGTAAGATTTATAACAACAAAGTCACGTATTGTAGCTTCGTCCTCACAAACCAATATTTTCTTCATAATATTCTTCCTCCTGCGTATTCACGTCTTGCTTTATCTTTAATTTTTATTGTATATTTTATTAATTAATATCATTTATGAACTGCAATGCAATAATTTATTTTTATTCCCTCTTCGCTGAACATTATCTCGTGTTCGGTCAAAATATTATCCTTGACATCGCTGTTGTGCAGATCGTTGGTTTTGTAGACCACTTCATATCCCGTTTGCTCAAAGTATCCGAGCGTATCGTTGAAAAGCGGAAGATCATCGGTTTTGAATCTGATCTCCCCGTCTTTTTTCAGAAACTTTTTGTATTTTTCCAGCTTGGGCGGATATGTCAGCCGACGCTTGTGATGCTTGCCTCTTGGCCACGGATTGCAGAAATTAATGTATATTCTTTCAATTTTGTCTTCCTCCGACAGCATATCTTCGATCTGTTCCACGTTAAATGCCGTGATAATAAGATTGTCGACCTGTCTGTTGTTTTCCTCAAACAAACTGACTATGTTTCTCCTGGCGACTCCGAGCATATCCTTCTTGATATCAACAGCAAGAAAATTCACTTCGGGATTTTCCAGCGCAATCTTCGCAGCAAAGCCGCCCTTTCCGCAGCCCAGCTCCAAGCACAGCGGCTGCCGTTTATTAAAAACAGAATTCCATTTTCCTTTGTTCGCCGCTGCGTCGTCAACAAAAAACGGACAAACGGCAAGCTCCGGTCTTGCCCACGGTTTTCTTCGGATACGCACTCAACAGTCCTCCCACTCAAATATAACATTTGTAACTAAAATGCTACAAATAATATTACACGTTTTTCCCATAAAATGTATTAATTCAAATCCAATTACACTTATAGTTAATTATATCAAATTGTTGCGACAATATATTTCCGCACAAGAATTAAAATTAATCATTTGTAATATATTTGTTAATCACTTGAAACGTATTAATCTGTTTCTTCATACAAAGACAAAACCCTGCATCAAAAGACACAGGGTTTCGATCTGATATTCCTCCGGCTTTCAAACGCCGTTGAAATATCGGACTAAAGGAATTATTTATGAAAAATTAATCGTTATTAATTTTGATAAATGCGCAGCTGAGCGCAGGCATTGTCAAGCTGTTGTTTTCAGCCTTCATATCATCATGAGTTGCAAGTATCAATTCGCCCTCGCTGAATTCAAACGGAACGGGAACGGCGATGTCTTCGTATCCCGCATTGAACAAACAGAGAACCTTGCATTCTTTGTCATATCTGATGTAGGACATAATACTGTTCTTGCAGAATGCGTCCTTAAATTCTCCGTCGTTAAAGCAGGAGCTGCCTCGGCGGAATTTTGCAAGGGACTTATGCCAGTTTAACAGGTCGGTGTTTTCCTTTCCCCACGGGAATGTCGAACGATTGAACGGATCCTTGTAGCCTTCCACACCGGCTTCGTCGCCGTAATAAATGCACGGGAATCCCGGGAGCGTGAACATAAGTCCTGCGGCAACCTTCATGAGTCTTATTCCGTAGCTTCTCTGCTCGGCATTCATCTTGGTGTTGAACTGGAACTCTCTGTTTCTTCCGTTGAGCGGCTCGCCGGCAAGCATTGTTATTGCTCTCTCGGTGTCGTGAGTTGTGATAAAATTCATCAGATTTCTGATGACAGGACGAGGATAGTTCTCAAGAATACAAAGTATTCCCTCCATGATATGGAAAGCGTCGATTCCCTTCAAATACTCCAGGATCGCACTTCTGAAAGGATAGTTCATTACTGTGTCAAGCTGATCTCCCAAAAGGAATCTTCTTCTTGAACCGTAGCTCTCTTTGTTGGAAGCGTCCTCCCAGACCTCTCCGATAACTATTGCGTCTTCGTCCTGTTCCTTGACTGCTTTTCTGAGATTCTCAATAAATACATCGGGAAGCTCATCTGCAACGTCAAGACGCCAGCCGCTGTTGCCGTTCTTTATCCACTTGCGGATAATACCGTTTTCACCGTTGATATATTCGTTGTAGCTCGGATCGTCCTCACGAGTGTTGGGAAGAGTGTCGAATCCCCACCATGAATTGTAGCCGTATGGCCAGTTATTGAAGTCGTACCAGCTGTAGTACGGGGATTCTTTGGAGTTAAACGCGCCTATTGTTTTATATCTGCCCTGACGGTTGAAATACTTGCTGTCGCTTCCTGTGTGAGAGAACACGCCGTCGTTGATAACTCTTATGCCGCGCTTTTTTGCTTCTGCGCAAAGAGTCTTGAAATCCTCCTCGGTTCCGAGAAGCGGATCTATATCCTCATAGCTTGCGGTGTCGTAACGGTGATTCGAATATGCTTCAAAAATAGGATTCAAATAAATACAAGTAACACCCAAGTCTTCCAGGTAGTCAAGCTTCTGAGTAATACCCTTCAGATCACCCTCAAAGAAGTCCGTGTTGGTAATAATACCCTCTTTATTCGGACGCCATTCGGGCAGCTCGTCCCAGCTTTTGTGGTACTGTCTGTCCTCTCTGCCCTCACGCTTGCTCTCTCCGGAAAAATAAAATCTGTCGGGAAAGATCTGATACATAACTCCGCCCGGCATCCAGTCGGGTGTTTTAAAGCCTTTTTTGTAGCAAGTGAGCTGCCATGAGTAGATAATGTTGTAGTCTAACCGTGAATTGCTGCCGAAATCTCTGACCAAATATCTGACCCCGTCCACTGTATCAAGCTGGAACGTGTACCAGTAAAGTCCCATTTTGTTCGGAACAAAATCACATTCCCAGATCTCGGCTTCGTCAGCCGTGCCGCCCCAAAGCATTGTGTAGTTATCTCTCTTGCTGTTTCGGCTTTCATCAATAACGATAAGATGAGCCTTGCTGCATTTCAAATAAAGCGGAACCTTTATTCTGAAATGAACAGACGTCCCCTCTTCTACCGCACCTATAGGACTGCGATAGTATGAATTTCTTGAACAAAATATCTGATCCATAAATAATCTTCCCTCACGCTGAAATTTAAATCATTAATAATAATCGCTGCAATTAACACCGTTGTTCGAAAACGACCAAAATAACAATTCTTTCACCGACCAAGCCGCTGTCACAGGCAGCCTTATCACACCGATCTTGTCATGATACGGCGCAAAGCCGTCACAAAACAGTTATGATACATCTCATTATCAATAATATTAATAATGAAAAGAAAATATGTAAATCGATCTGTAATAAGATCAATACTTAATTTTTAGGCATAAAAATTAAATTGCACGAATACTCTCTTTATATGATAATAAATCATCAAGATAATGTCAACCCTCTATTTTTTCCTAACTTTCATATTTTTTTGTGCATTATTACAAAACAAAACCACTTGTTCCGAATTTTGTCGGTTTTTTCATCATATGTTTTGAATTATAAGAATAAGTTTTATACATTTAGACAAGCGATTTATGAAATTCAAGCTGCAATTCGGCTTGAGTATTTTTCACACAACGCTGTGCCAAACAAAAGAGGAGT